>NZ_JARBEA010000074.1 GCF_028863945.1 Jeotgalibaca caeni
ATTACCAGACGCCACTAGAAGTGTTTTTGAGTTACCTAGACGAATCTACTTTGTCTAGCTTAAATTGACAAATCAAATTACTAAAAAACAATATAAAATAACGCATTTTAAGCCCTCTTTGTGCACAAGGATGAAGCGTTTAATTTGAAAGAGGCTTAAAATGCGTTTTAATTTTTCTGTTTTCATAAATATGTAGGTTAGTGGTTTAAAAATATAGGGTATTACAACTCTCAGCTATTAAAAATTATCTTTCGAAGTGTAGTCTATCCTCTCAAGTTAATAACGTTGGGTTCTTACCTAATCTTTTTTAATTGTTCATAAAAATTTTCATGCGTTCCACATAGTAAGATAGGTATCACTGCATTATCTTTAATTTCATATGCAACGCGATATGTCGTACCTGCATACGTGAATCCCATAGCCCAAATTCCTGATAAATCACCCGTTTTTTGTTCTCCCGAATGAGGACGAACTGCTATCTCATCATAAATTATCGTTAAAAATTGTTCTTTTAATGTTTTCTCTTTTAATTTTTTTAGATACTTTATTACGTGTTTAGAAGGTAGAATCTCATAAGCCAATTTCTGCTGCCAACTCCTCTTTTGTCATCGGTTTAGAATTTGCAACAGTATCTTCAGCAATAGTTCTAAATGCAGAAGTTAACGCATTTTTTCTATTTCTAAATTCTTTTAATATCTCTTGTTTGCTATAACCTTCTGAAAGAATATCAGCCAAAATATCTTCACTAAAATCAAAAAATTCTTTTTTAGGCTCTACAAACTCATAAAGGATACCATTCTCTACAAGCTTAGCTTCTACTTCAACACCATTGGGCACATCGAATTCTTTAGGGACAGTTAACATAATAGAATTTCCTTGTTTTCTTGTTTTTGTAATCATATTATTTCCTCCATCATTTAACACTTCGTAAGCACCATGTAATTACTTAGTAATTACATTGTACTCTATTTTTAGTAGAAATACAAAATAATAAAACTCCTTTAGAACAATTTCCAAAGGAGTTTTATTTGATTAGGAAGGAAATTATGTAGAATAATAATATGTTTTTAACTTGAAGCCAAAAACGCACTTGCAAGTAAGTTTACTTCAATACATGAAGTTGCTTATAATAGTGTATTGGAATTAAGGTAGATTGACAAAAGAGTGATCAAATAGGTATACTTCATTCAAATAATCGTTTGAATGTGAGGTGAGATGAATGGAAAACGTTTGCCAAGTGACTATCGTACATAAAGAAAAAGTAACTGTAATAAAAAATAAATTGGATCAAAAAGATTTTTCAAATTTACTTGTGTTAGGTAAATGTTTCAGCGATTATTCTAGAATTAAAATTTTCTATGCTTTAGAAACCTATAAGGAAATGTGTGTCTGTGATTTAGCAGAAATACTTACTGCTAGCGTTGCTACAACGTCACACCATTTACGTTTTTTAAAAAAACATGGGATGGCAAAATCACGTCAAGAAGGAAAAGTAGTTTATTACTCTTTAGCGAATGAAGACATTCTTTCCGCTATTCGTGTTTTTTTAAAGTTATCAGAAAATCTATCTATGAAATCTTAGTTTGGAGGAAGTTATTTTGTTACAAAGTATTTTTTCAGCTATCGCTGTTTACATTTCTACCAGCATTGATTATTTGTTTATCTTGCTTATTATCTTTTCCCAAAATCACACACAAAAAGGTATTCGTCACATTTTTTGGGGTCAATATCTTGGAACAGGCATTTTGGTAGCTATAAGTTTGTTTGCTGCTTATGTGCTGAATTTTATTCCGCAAGATTGGATCATTGGACTTCTTGGATTAATTCCAATTTATTTAGGTATCCGTGTCGCTGTGATAGGCGAAGAGGAGGAAGAAGAAGAGGAAGTCGTTGAAAAACTAGAATCTAGAGGAACCAGTCGGTTATTCTGGACTGTCGCCTTAATAACCATTGCGTCAGGTGGAGACAATTTAGGGATTTATATTCCCTACTTTACTTCGTTAGCTTTTTCAGAAATTTTAATTGCCTTAGTAGTATTCGTTATCTCGATTGCGATTCTTTGCTTTATCAGTTATAAGTTGGCAAAAATTTCCTTTGTTTCCGAAACGTTAGAAAAGTATGAACGAATCATTGTTCCAATCGTGTTTATTGGATTAGGAATCTTTATCTTGGTAGAGAACGGGACGATACAAACGCTACTAGGTTTTTAAAAATCATAATCACGAAAGATAAAAAGAGAGGCAGCGATTTGTTTAGTCGCTGCCTTTTTTGCTTTTCAAATAATGAGGTATTTTTAGTGTAGGACTATCCTAAGTGTTGTGGGAGTATCCTTTCTCAAGTTCTTCTTTACTTGTTGTTATTTCTATTGTGATATGATTTTTCACACTGGATTCATGTGCGATTTCTGCAATTACTTCTTTTATTTCCCTAGCCTTGTCTATGTCTGAAGGGTCTATAAGAACCGTGACGATAAGGGCGTTTTCTTCCCCGTCCAGTGACCAAATGTGAAAATGTGAGAGGTCTTTTACAGCAGGAACATTTTTAATGGAATTCGCCAAGCTCTTTACGTTTACATTTTCAGGCGAACCATTCAATAAAATTTTCATTGTGGTGAAAAATTCAGGAATGGTTTTGTAGAGGATATAGAGTGCAATCAAAATCGATAAGATAGGATCCAGACGATATGCCTCGGTAAAGTTCATTAGAATACTCACAATCAAGACTCCAATCCACCCTAATACGTCTTCCAGCATATGGAGGTTCAACATACCCTCATTTTTGGATGTGCCTTTGCTTAAAATCCAAGCAGCATATCCATTCAATGCAATAGCTACGAGAGAAAGCCAGAACATGCCACTATAATTTACGGGTTGTGGGTCAAGCAAACGTGGCACACTACGATAGATCATAAAGAACGAGCCACTAATTAGCACAACGCCAGTTATCAGCGCGCCCAGTAAAGAAAATCGGTTATAGCCAAAGGTGAACCGTTCATCTTGTTTTTTCTCTGAATAACCTTGAAAAAACCAAGCGAATCCAATTGAAATAGAGTCCCCTAAATCATGAACTGCGTCAGACATAATGGACACACTATTGAAAAGAAACCCAAAGAAAAATTCACTTATGGAGAAAATAAAATTTATGAAGAAAGCAATTTTAATATTTTTTTTCGATTGATCCTGATGCGAGTGATTATGATTTTTATCTGATTTTGACATTTTAAAAACCTCCTAAGTTTGTATGCTACATAACTAATTGGTTTTATTTTTCTAATTCACTGACATGAGTTAAAACTTGTTCGAGAATACTAAAAACATGAAGGTCATCTAAACTGTAAAGCATACTTTTTCCTTCTCTTCTTGATTTTACTAAGCGTGCGTCTTTCAACGTTTTTAATTGATGAGAAATAGCAGACTGTTCCATGTCCAGAGAAATAGCGATATTTCCAACACTACACTCTTTTTTCTGTAAAAGAAAGAGAACCGACAATCGTGTAGGATCACTAATCACCTTAAATAGTTTGCTTATTGACAGAATAGATTCTTTATCGATTGGAGAAGTTGTTTTTATATCCATAGTGTTTTTATTCCTTTCATATGACCTTTCGTTCATATCTATATTACCATATGAGCGAAACAATGCTAATCTTTTGTTTATAAAAGAGAAGTTGCGTTCTCTTTATCTTGACAAAACGTATATAGCGATATAAAATGAGAATACAAACATATGATTAGTTAGTCATATGCAAAGTAGATTCATTACGATTTACTTTTGGAATAGACGAAAGGATCCAGAAATAGCGGAAATTTTTGTGATTCAAGAAGTAAATGATGGAAAACAAAGGACTTATAAATTATATAGGGAGGCAATAGAAATGGAAACTGTCCAAAAACAACAGTCTCAAGAAAAGCATAATCACAACCACGGTCACGATCATGATCATGATCATGGGAAAATGCCAGTCGTTTTGTACTTTGTTGGTTTAGCATTAGCAGTGATTGCTCTATTTTTGAATGAAGATTATCAGTTGCTACAAAATGTTTTGTTCTCAATCGCTACAATCAGCGCTGGGTATCATGTCATTGTTCTTGAAGGCCTTGGAGAAACAATTGAGAACTCAAAAAACCAAAAAAAGTTCATGCCTAATTCTCATATTTTAATGGGATTAGCGGCAATCGGAGCTTCTTTAATGGGGAATTTTTGGGAAGGAACATTATTGATTCTTATTTTTTCTGGAGCACATTTTTTGGAAGATTATGCAGAAGGAAGAAGCAAACGAGAAATAACGAAATTACTCGAAATGAATCCAACGACTGCCCGGTTAATCCTACCTGATGGCAGTACAAAAAATGTAGATGTCAGTGAATTAAAAGTGGGAGATCAACTTCAAGTTTTGAATGGCGATCAAGTACCTATTGATGGCGTCATTTTGTCTGGATCTACATCCATTGATGAGTCGTCTATTAATGGAGAAAGTATCCCGAAAGAGAAATACAAAGGAGATGGCGTCTTCGGGAGTACAATTAATGGAACAGGTAGCTTCACGATGAAAGTCACCAAAGAAAACGAAGATACAGTATTTTCAAAAATTTTACAATTAGTGAACCAGAACCAAGATAACCAAACAAAAGCTGCGAGTATTATCCAAAAATTTGAACCCAAATACGTCACAGTTGTTTTAATTGCCATTCCGTTATTCATGTTATTGGCACCTTTTCTACTTGATTGGACATGGTCACAAAGTGTCTATAGAGGATTAGTCCTTTTAGTTGCAGCTTCACCGTGTGCTTTAGCAGCAGCTACTGTCTCGGCAACGCTATCGACGACTTCTAATTTAGCCAAAAAAGGAGTCCTTTCAAAAGGTAGTTCTTACCTGTCTCAATTAGCCGATATTAAAGCAATTGCATTTGATAAGACGGGCACCTTGACCAAAGGAAAACCTGAAGTAACCAATTATTATTTTGCTGATTCCGTGAACGAAGAAAACATGATTGATATCGTAGTAGCTCTTGAAAAAGAATCCAATCACCCTTTAGCAGATGCTATTCTAAGAAAGTTTGAGCAAAAAAACAAACTAACTATTGATGTAGAAAACCAGATTGGTAAAGGATTGACAGGAGATTACAAAGGGAGAAATTATCGTATAGGAAAACCGACTTCGTTTGATGATGTTTCAGATGAGTATAGTCGTTTAAATAATGAATGGGCATCTGAAGGGAAAACTGTCGTATATCTAGCAGTAGATGAAGAGGTTCTAGGCCTTATTGCCCTCATGGACATTCCAAGTGAACATGCAAAAGCAACCATTGAGTATTTCAGAAAACAAGGTATACACACCACATTAATTACTGGTGACTCAGAAATGACGGGAAAAGCGGTTGCTAAACAATTGGGAATAGATGAAGTGATTGCAAATGTCATGCCGGAAGACAAATCCAGAATAATAGACGAACAAAAAGAAAAATACGGTGTGACCGCCATGGTTGGAGACGGTGTAAATGATGCTCCTGCTCTTGTTAATGCAGATGTGGGAATCGCTATGGGAGATGGGACTGATGTGGCAGTAGAGGTATCTGATTTAGTTTTAATGCAAAACAATTTATCAAAATTGGTACAATCTCATAATATTTCTTCGAAAATGAACCGTGTTATTTGGCAGAATATTATTTTTTCAATGGCCGTTGTTGCTTTTTTAATTGTCGTTAGTTTCTTGGGCTTAACGGATATTGCCATCAGTGTCATTATTCATGAAGGAAGTACATTGGTTGTTATTTTGAATGGACTTCGATTGCTAAGGGCAGTCTAAAGAATGATTGCACACCTTCAAATTAATCGAGTAATAGAGATAATTAAGGATTACACTACATTTTTTATCTATATTATTTATTTATATTTATCTAGATGTTCAAAGTCAAAATGATATGTCAACCATACTCTTGTGGCGTGACTTGAATACAAGACACATGAAATTGTATAAAATCGTGTATCGAGAATCCTATACCTATAGGGTTCTTTTTTTGTACTCCCCCTAAACACACGATTTCGTGTTATAATGACTATTATCATGTATTCGAACAGACTAAAAAGGAGGGATTGTCATGGGCTATAATGTTCAGCCACTACGGTCGCAACAGGAGATTAATGATTTTTTATTTTGCCTGCGACGGAATAAAAATGCGGAACGTGACGTTTTCTTGTTTCTAATCGGAATTAACAGCGGTCTGCGCATGTCCGACATCGTCAAACTCAAGAAAAAAGACGTGATTACCTCAAAAAACCCGCGCATCGTGGAGCAAAAGACAGGGAAAACACGCATTTTATACTTAAGCAGCTTACAGGACTTGATTCACGGCTATACCGCAGCCTTAGATCCGGAGGCTTACTTGTTTCCCAGTACTAAGGGCGGCCATTTAGAAGTCAATACGGTCTACCAGATGTTTCAAAAGGTCGCGAAGCTGTTAGGAAGGGACGATATCGGCACCCACACCCTACGAAAAACCTTTGGGTACCACTATTACAAGAAAACCAAAGACGTGGCCACCTTAATGGAAATCTTTGGTCACAGCAGCGAGAAGATTACCAAACGCTACATCGGAATTAATGAAGATGAAATCAGTGAAACGTTATTAAATTTTCGGTTAGGTTTTTGATTGTATTATTATAGTAGATAAGCACAGTAAGACGTTTATAATTGGCCACGGTATTGGACAAATCCGCCTTTTTTTGGTATATTATATATACAAATGAGAGCAGGCTCATAGTCAACTTGATATAAATCCGGAACATAAGGGTCCGGCGGGTGGCGAGCACCAAAACTAAACTCGATACAAATCCGGAACGTAAGGGTCCGGCGGGTGGCAAGCACCAAAACTAAACCTGTATAAAAGGCTGCTCTTTTGAGCAGCTTTTTTTATTGGGAAAAAGGAGCATTCTTCACACGTGGCAAAAAAAGAATACAAACGCATGTCTATAAAAGAGACAACCCAAATTACCAGACAGTTAAACGCGATTTATAAGGCTGCCCATCTCTTACAAGAACATTTTGTAGATAAAAAAGTATCCTTTGTCGGAGAAGTCTCAACGGTAGCGATTATTTTTTCGACAACTAATTTTATGCACCTCTGTGGCATTGATTATCGCAGAGGCACACACTTGTTTTTTCAAGATGCCTTAGACAGGAAAATAAATTTACAGGATATTCAAATCAAAACGGATGGGACGACCTTTCAGAAATTACAAGTAATAGGTAGCCTTGATTTATTATTGGGGAAGCATATTTCTATTGTTGGCAGAGGTGTTTACTCTTCTCTTCGCTATGATGCAGCTATTCGAACAAGGAAAAAAATATTGGCCCTGTCTTTGAAACAAAACGGATTAATCTATATCCCTATCTCTTTGTTAAACCTATCATCAAAGGAAATTGGACCTGGACAAAAAGTTACTGGCATTTTTAGCGAGGATTTAACATCCGGGGAACTTAAAATGATTATGGAAGTCATCGATTAATCATTAATAGTGATATGCGACTGTATTTTGCAAGATGAAAGTGCAGAAGTTTGCAGCGCAATAGTGCAGAACATTGCTAAACCTGGTTATTCAATTTTTCCTGGTTGATAATGCGTTCGTAAAACGATAACTTTCCCCTGAGAAAGAAAAGATATGGGCATGATGGATCAGACGGTCGACTAAAGCACTTGTCAACCGTGGGTCTTGGAAAACCTTATTCCATGCGCTGAATTCAAGGTTCGTCGTGATGATTAGGCTTTTTCGTTCATAAAAATCCGAGATAAGATGGAAGAGCAGCTCGGAGCCTTCCTGATCCAGTGGGAGGTAGCCCAACTCGTCTAAAATCAATAAGTCACAGTTCTGGATACTTTTTCGGGTTCGCTCCAAGGTCCCTTTCCTGGTGGCTCTCAACAGCTTATCCACCAAGTCCAGGACCCGGTAGAAGCGGACTTGCTTGCCGTCTTTACAGGCCTCAAGCCCCAATGCGGTTGCCAGTGAGGTCTTTCCCGTTCCCGGTGTACCGATGAAAATCAGGTTTTCTTTTTTGTCTATGAATTCAAGCGTAATCAAGTCCTCCTTTGTCAGATAGGTCGGAAAAGTAATCTGGTTATGCCAAACATAGTTTTGCAGCTGCTTTTCGCTATGGAACCCGGCTTGTTTAACGAACCGGTTCGCTTTGGCGAGTTCCCTTTGCTCCTGTTCATGCCTTAGGCATGTGAGTATGGCACGTTGCTCTTCCTCCGGAATATCGGGGCGCGTCGCATAATCATACACATGTGCCAGCCGCAACTTCCGGCACAAATCCCTCAGCTCCATCCTCATGCCTGTTGCACCGCCTTCGGACTCAGTTGATCATAGCGGGTCATGTCAACTTGCTTTTGGGTTTCTGTTAAGCCCAGGTTGGCCAATACCAGTTCTTCAAAGCGTTCTTGCATTTCTTCAAGTGTGTAACGGTCCAACAAACTGCTGATTTGCCGCAATCGTTCTCGGATAGTGGCTGGATTCTGCTCCACCAAATAGAGCTTGATGTTAGCCGGAAGAAGCTTGGTATAACGCGAGTGCTTAATGGCACGGGGCTTGATTTTCCAATCTTCGAATTTTTGCTTCCAATCGACTGGTACGGATTCGTTCATATAAGGTCTGGGTCCTTCATGAATAATTTCGCCATTGGCATTCACACAGGTGAAGCTGTTCCAGGTAAGCCTCACTAACAGGTGACTATTTCGACCCGCTTTCGGAATGTGGAGGGCCTCACCATCGATCGTTAGTTCACCATACTTGTTGGTTTTTGCTTCCTTGTAGCTGAAAACCGGATAAGGTTCTGTCGGCAGTCGCAGGAGGGTTGGCGTTTCATCGTCCCACAATTCGCTGATGGTCACGTGTTTCTGATAATGATTCCGGATGCTGTCTTCTGCCAGTCGGTTATTCAACCATTCCGTCAGCTGTTCAAAGCTTGCCATCATGGGAATTTCATCGAAAAAATTGTAGCGAATATAACCCACTTTGTTTTCGACGGCGCCTTTTTCATGCCCGGAGTATGCGTTACAGGCGACCGCATTGAAGCGGTAGTAGGCACGAAACTGTTCGAATTCGTCAGTGAAAACCGTGTCGTCATTCCCTTTTTTCGGTTTTATGACAGCCGCTGCGAGATTGTCTATGCGGATTTCTGTGGGGATGCCACCTGAGAGCTCAAACAATCGCTCCAAACCGTTCAGGAAACACTCCCGATTTTCCCGCGGTAACGCCACCGCGAAAGCACGATTCGAATAGGGATATGCAAGCACGAGTAACTTGATTGTCCGCAGCTCGTTCTGGTATGCCACGCGATACGTTCCGAAATCCAGTTGCGCCTCCCCGGCGGGGTGGTCTAGTTTTTCGAACGCCGCCGCCTTGGCCGTCTCTTTCTGGGTATTTTGAATATACTGGCAGACCGTCCGATAACTACCGGGGAAGCCAAGTTTTTTGAGTTGTTCAAAGAGTGCCTTGCGTGTCCGGCGATTTTTCCGGGTTTCCCGGCTATCTTCGAACAACCACCCGTCAATGATTTCATGCCAGCCGTCATCATACATCATGCCGCTTCTCGTTCGTTTGCGTTCCTTCGGCAAGATATCCGAGTCGGCATACTTCTTTGCGGTGCGCCAGTTTATTCCTTCATTTTTCGCAATCTGATTGATTGAAAGGCCTTCTTCATTTCGGCTTTCTTTGATATGATTAATTCGGTCCATTGTTAACATCCTTTTTGATCCTCCAATATAAGTCTCGACAACTCTATTGTAGGTTATTCATTCAGGTGTCAGCAATGGACTTTTTTTATTGCAGCGTTATGTACTTTTTCGTTTCAAAACTCTGCACTTTTATTATGCTCTACACAATGCGACGTCATTTTGAAGTAATTATTCTATTTTGGGTTATAAAATAAAGCATTTTAAGACGATTTCAAATCATTCATGTGGGTTATTTTATCACGGATGAGCTTGAAATCGTCTTTTATACGTATCAAATTGAAATGTTCGGCATACAATCTATCGTTGTTACTACATTACTAATTGTCACTTGTTAACGAACTTGGATCCTTTCTAAACATTCCCTAGAGATAAATTTTACTTTATCCCTCCGTTAATATCCAATTTAAGCACCCTTCCGATTCAGGGTTAATTTGCGTAACAAGCGCGGCTTGAGGTCCAGTAACATTAGTCCTTTTAGTCCGACTGAACCCCTCATGAAAAAGTCTTGAACGACCTTTCAATTTATTGGCAGCTATATATTTCAGGTAGAATATCCTTGTTGACTTATGGACATAAGATATAGATATGGCAAACAGGCACTAAGTATCGTCTGTTAATTTAGCGCCATTAATCTTGAGTTTTGACTATGAAAACGATACCCTCTCATTAATAGCATGAGCAAGGTAGATATACTTTGGAAAGAATAAG
>NZ_JARBEA010000075.1 GCF_028863945.1 Jeotgalibaca caeni
ATGGGTGTAGGTCATTCGTGATCACTCCTATGTATTCTTTGGTCGGAATTACAATTTGAGTGTACCACGAATGGCTTATTTATTTGTCTAGCTTAATTTTACAATCGGCGGACTTAAAAACCAAAAAGATTTAACTTGTTTTAGCTTTAAATATACAAAAAATATAAATATTCAAAATACTGTTTTACTTAAATACTGATTTTACTAGAAGTTTAATATCATTAGTAGAGTCAATAAGTATAATTGATATAAAGTAAACTAATATTAAAATTGAAATCGAAATTATATCCCAAAATAAACCTTCATTTAGACCTTTCAATAATAAACTACATATAGACATTATGACTGTTGAGATTGCTATAGGCATAATATTCTTGAACATATTTTTTAATGAAAGTTGATAGTGAAATTTCAAAATAATCAAATGTGTCACAACCAATTGCATTTGTACCCACGATCTTACATGTACAAGTATCCAAAATCCGTATCTCACACTAATTATACATGCAGGAATGAGGACTATTAAGTGGATGAGTTGTGCGATTAATGATAATTTAGGCTGCCCTTTAGCCCTATAATACTCACTCGATAAGTTACCAAAAATTATTTTAATTGATCTAGTTAATGCCCATATTCCGATTAAAGGACTTGCAATCATCCATTTTTCTCCGAGTAGTATTGATGTTACTAAATCACTATAAAGATATACTCCTATACCTAGTGGAAAAATTAACAATGCCGTCATTTTCTGGAATTTAAAAAAATACTTATTGAACAGTTCTTTGTCCTCTTGTAGACGTGATAGAGTTGAAAAAACAATAGGTACTATGGATGCAGTAACTAAAGCTGTAAGTGAATTTACAATCGAGGTGGAATTTTTGTATATTCCTAAATAATATGAACTAAACATGCTTCCAATAATAAAAGTGTCAACCCATAACGAAAACCAAACTGAAACTGATTCTAGTAAGGTCCATATGCTGAATGAAAACATTTTTTTTAATATTTCAACATTATAGAATAATCTGGGCTTCCACTCTGATTTTAGAGTTAAAATTACAGCATTTGATAATTGTACAATTAAATTTCCAATAATTAGCGACCAATAACCAAATCCAATTAAAGCTAAAGGGAGGGTAATAATTAGTGGTAATACAATTCCAATTGATCTTACAAGAAATAAAACTTTGAAGTTCAGCTTTCTTCTGTAAATTGACATCTGTATGCTTGAAAAAGAAGTCATCGGCAACTGCAAACTTGAAATAATAATCACGTGTCCCAATCCTGGACTTCCCACTAGTTGAGCAATCTCTTGATTATATACTATTACAATTAAAAAAATTAATAAAGAGATTGATAAGTTAGTCCAAAATGCAACGTTAGCATATTTATATAATTCTGTTTTTCCATGAAACTTTTTTTGAACTAAATACTTCTGAAAACCAGAATCTGTGAATATATCGGCAAAACTAATTATCATATTAATAGTAGCAATTATCCCGAAGTCTTCCGGTACTAATATTCTTGCAAGAATCATGTTAATTATTGGGGTGATTAACTTTGCCATAATTTCAGTTGAAGTTGACCACTTAGTTGCATTCCCTATTTTTTTCGCTATTTCTTTTTCATTCATTGAAATTTTACCTCATTTTACTGTATAGCTTTTATCCAATCCGATATATTTGTAGCCCTAATATTAATATCTAATTGACTAGCTTTTTCTAATGCTCCTTCAGAATATTCTTTTAATAAGGAAGGGTTATTTTTTAAAGTTAATACCGCATTTTTTATTTCTTGTTCATCTTGTGGATTTATTCCTATAGAATTATTTGCCTCTAAAAGGTCTTCGTTAAAAGGTAAATTTGATGACACTATCGGTAATCCACATGCCATAGCTTCTATAATAGCATTGCAACAACCTTCATTTAATGTAGGCAATAGAAAGATGTCTGCAGCATTTAAAAACTTTGGCATATCATCGGGGTTGACAATATCATTATATACGCTGTTTTTTGTAAAGGGCTGTAGGGGTCCTTTACCAGCAAAAGCAACTTTTACTCCTTCTTCATTTTCCAATGCATTCACGACCCTCAATACACCTTTACGCTCATTAAATTGTCCTACAAAGGCAACGATAAAATCTTGTTGTGAAAAGCCAAAATATTTTCTGGCTTCCTTTTTATCTGTCTTATAAAATTTTGTGAGGTCTACTCCATTGGGAAAAACTTTAATTTTTTCTTCAGAGGCTATCCCTAACTTAATCAATCTTCGTTTATTTTCAGTTGAAACTGCAATAAAACCTGTAATATTTTTTAGCTCTTCAATAATATTCTTAATTCCGAATCCTTCAATTGACCATGTGTCGCTCTCTCCGAAAGCCACAAAAGCTGGGATTGATAATTTTTTTCCTATTCTTGATGCAGCCATACCAGCAGGGGTTAAAAAATGACTATAAATCACATCAAATTTTAAGGGCGATTTTTCTACAGCTCGATACACGCTATTTGTAAAATTATTTAAAGACATTTTTTGAAGATTAATACCAAACCGTTTTCTGAAACCTAAATTAGTGTATCGTGGATAATAGATTTTAATAAGATTATTGTTAGGACTTAACTCATCTGTTTCTGTAGGTAATTCTTTAAGTAACGTGTTCTTTTTATCAACAGGAGAGATTACAACACAATTATGGCCCAGATCAGCAAAAGTCCATACTAGCTTTTGCAAAAACACATGTTTTGTCGGAGTGAGAGTTGATGGATAACTTGTAGTTACAATTGCAATATTCATTTTTTCCAGCCTTTCAGTAAACTCATACTCACTAGATTTTTTTAGGAAATGCTTCTTTTAGTTGTTGTTTTTTTTGGGTTACTTCTGAAAAATCAACTTCATAATTTCTCTGAATGTCTGTAACTGATAATTCTAGAATATCAGTTTTACTCATTACATTGCACTTCAATCCAAATGAAGAATAATAGTCATGAAATTTGAATCCATCTCCTAGCAAGTTATCAGTTACTTTCACATAGGCATTAGGTATTCCAAAGCTATCCGCTACTATCAAACCATGTAAGCTACTTGAAATTATAGTTTCACACTCGGATAGTTTCTTAATGACCTCAATTGGATCTTCTCTCAAATCTATAATTGTTGAATCACTATGTTTCTTCTTAAGTTTTTCAAAAACAGGATCTTCTTGCTCTTTAAAGTGTGGTATAATTCCTAATCTATATTTTTTATTTGTTGGATTGATTAATTCAGAAGCAAGCAATCCTCCATCACCGAGAGGAACATCAATATCTTTATTCATAATTTGTTCTACTCTTCTTCTTGTTTTTTCTCCTCTAAGGGCATGAATAATTACGTTTTTTCTGAAGAAGCTTGAAGTCATAGTTTCATCAGAATGAATAAAACCTGTTCCCCAGACATGTAAATTTCCTGAGAAAATTTTAGAATAATTCTGTAAAAAACTGTTTTTCAAACCTGGTTCTTTTTGAAAACCTCCTAGTCCGCTTCCAATACCAATTAAATCTGAACTATATCTATTTGTCGACTCTACTTTGTAGTCAAAAAGTTTCTCAATTATTAGAGGATTTAGTAAGTCCCCCATATTTGGTATAACTGGATATGTTACTTTTAATTTTTTCATTCTTATTCTCCTTTTTTATATTAATTTCATTTTCAATAATTTTCAATAAAAATATAAGAAGTATGTTCTGCACAGAAAAAGTAGAAGTGAACCAAGAAAAACTTGCCCCTCTTGGTAATAAAATAATGTATTTAACAATATTTAGGTATATAGCGATCATATAGGGGGATTTCCTATTGAAATTCTCTATTTTGGAGATTATATAAGCGAGTATTATATTCCCAGTAACTATGCCTATATAACCAAAATCATGAAAAAGCTCTGCTATATAGCTGCTTCCCATCCCTCTTCCTTGTACATATGTATTTGGAAACCTTATGTAAGATAGAACTTGATTCAATGACACCCCAGAAGTCGCCATTTCAACAGTATTTTGTCTTAACGGTGGGATTCCAAATAAAAAACGAGACAGAACATTTTGAGTTGCGTAATTTCTTAAAGTACCAAAAGTATAATTAGCATCATTAATATTATTAATATAATCTCTATAATCAAAACCATACCCAATTACTTTTATACTACCACCTTGGGATTCAAAAAAGCTTAAAATTCCTTCGCTCAAGGAAAAGTTGGTAGTAATATTGTTCCTTTCAAAATGCAATACCTGCAAAGAATAAATAATAAAAGGGGCTACAACTAACATAATCAGTGTATATTTTTTTTTTATTTTTATATCAAAGTGATTCTTTCTATTTCTTATGAATATATATAATATAAATACTGCTATGTTTGATATAGGTTCTCCGCGTTCACCTGAAACAAGTATGAGAAAAGAAATTAAAAAATAAATAAACATTGGGTATCTTATTTCTTTCTTACTTGGCATAGTAGATATATAAATATAAAATAAAATATAATAAGTAGAAGCTATGTAATTAACAACAGAAGGTAGTTTAGAGTTAAAATCGGTATAGTAATCATAGTAACTAGCATTTCGGACAAAAAATACTAGTTCTGTAACTGAAATAATTTTAGCAATGGAAGATATCATAAGAATGTAAAAAGTAATTTTTTTCAAAGTAAAGTTTTTCTTCATTTCTACATAATAAATACTATTATCTCTTAGCTGCTCGTTCGTGTCATTGTTAGTTTTCAAGAATTGGTAAGTAACCCCTAATGTCGATAATGAAAGAAATATCGCAAAAGAGATGTGCTCAATTGTTCCAGTATTGAATTGAGAAAGAATATTGTTATTCTCTCTAAAAACCACTGACATCACGACAGACCCTAAGAGAAATAAAAAAAATGTACCATTAAACATTAAGAAAACAAACCTATTTTTGTAATCTAAAGCAGAATAGACTATATTAGCAATTAAATATCCAAAAGAAACCAAGAATAAAAATTCATACGTTTCGTCTACATTGAGAATAAACCAGTAAGATGATACAAATATAAGAAGACCTATTAGTAATCTTCGTATACTTTTTTTATTCCATTTAAATATTTTTTTATTCATCTTATCATCCTCATTCAAAATCACTTGCTGTATTTAGATAGGATATAACTGGTTTTAAAACTGCTGTAAAATTTGATTTTGACTCAATATACGATCGTATCTCTCTTCTAACCACTTGTCTGGTTTTCCCAGTGTTATAAATTTTATCATAAAATTTCAAGACTTCTCTCATGTCTATTATGGATTCATCAGCAGGTACTTTTAATAAATAGTTAAAATCATTTTTAATTATGTCTATATCACATGAGTTTATTATAGGGAGGCCTTTAGAACCATACTCCCTACTTTTAAGTGAACTCAATACATTTATTCCTGTTCTATGCCTAGCTAATGAATCAATTCCTAAGTCACAGAGGTTATAAATATCATCTAACTCTTGTCCTGATTTCACTCCATAAAAGTGAACATAATCGCTTAAATTATTTTCTTCAACCAATTGTTTATATTTTTTTATTTCACTTCCATTACCAACTAAATGAAGTATGATATCCCTATTTATAAAATTATTATCATAATAGTTTCTCATTCCTAAAATAAATCGCTCGTATCCATGCCACTCTCTCATTGACGAAACCCCAATAATATTTACAGTATCTGCAGAATGACTAAACGAATTGTCTATCAAATTAATATTTGAGAAATCAAATCCATTTGGAATATATATTGTATTTATTCCGTATATTTTATCGTTTGAATTATAAAACGTGACAATTCTATCAACGTATTTTTTCATCTCTTTAGCGAAAAATTGATCTACGTTGAACTTCAATTTATGCATAAAGCTTTGGGTATATTCAGCTTTATATGGATATGTCGGAATTTCAACAATGACCTTTATCTTTTTACTTTTTAGTATTTTTAGCAATCGTAAAAATAGCCAATCAGATAAATCATATCTTATATAGCAAAAATCATAATTATTACTTTCAATGTATTGGATTATTGTATTAGTCTGAGTTATTTTATCTGTTACTGATTTAACTTTTTGATTATTCGATATAGTTTTTTTGTTTCTTAGTATAATCTTTTCCCCATTTGTATTTTCCAAAACAACCCTTGAATTTTCTCTTTGTATAATATCAGTCTTCATTCCATTTTTTTCAAATTCTAAACACTGACTTAATATTTTTTTCTCAATTCCGAAGTGATTATTTGCTATATCTCTAAACGCGATATACAACATTTTTTTCATAACTCTTTTTAATCTCCTTAGCACTTTCAAAAAATTTCTCTTCATAAAATTTTTGCATGTAGTTAGCTACAAAATTAATATCATAGCCATTTTGAACTATAAGATCTAAAGTATTTCTTCTGTTATATTTTGATACTTCCATAATTTTTTTTGCCCATATTTGAGGTTCAACAGAAAGTGAGAGAAAAGAAACTAAGTCAGTAATTTTTATTTCATCAGTAATTACATCCGATGTAATACATTTTAGTCCAGCGGCTTGTGCTTCGATGCTAACTAAAGGAAGTCCTTCAAAATGCGAAGGCATTACGAATACATCCATTGCTTGCATTAGCATCGAAACGTCACTTCTTTTTCCTGTAAATATTATTTTATCAATAATTCCTAAATTAATCGCTTTTTCTTTTATATCATTAAATAGGTCCCCTTCTCCAACTAGTAGTAATTTACTGTTAGTTTCTATCTTCAATAGTTCATTGAATATATCTAATAGGAAGTCATGGTTTTTTTCGTAAAAAAATCTACCTACATGACCAACGACTAGTTCTCCTTTTAAATTTAACTCTTTTTTTATTTTATCTCTTTTATCAATATCGAATTGGAACTGGGAAGCATTTATTGCGTTATTAATTATTTTTACTTTTCCTGATTCAATATCTCTTTTACTATAAATCCATGAAGCTGCATTTTCAGAACATGCAAATAAATCAGTTGCATGAGAGCTTAAGCTCTTTTGCAATAAATTGGTCACTACTCCGGATAACCCTTTTCTCGCTTGTGATAAATGACTATGTGATATACAACAACTTACATTTCCGTATTTTTTTGCTATAGGCATATAAATTGAGGCTGTATTAGTCATATGTCCATGAACAATACGATACTCAGGATGATTTTTAAAAAAGTTTATCAATGCACGTCTATATTGAAATACTCTAGTATAGTATGTTCGGTTAGTTGACTTAATTACAGGCATTTCATAAATCCGACCTCCCAACTCCTTAATCTCATCATTAAAATCAGCATCTACTTTACCATAGTGAGCTAAAAAGTCGAATTGAATTTTTTCTCTATCTATATTTCGATATAGATTCATTATAAAACTCTCTATTCCTCCCCTATCCATCCTTCCAACAACGTTTAATATTCTTATAGGTTCCATGACTATATTACCTCTTTTCTTGTATTTATATTTCTGCATAAAATAAACCCGTACGAACAAAACATTTTATATAATAATGACAATAGTTACTTTGTAACCTATAAATATTTATAAGTCTTGGACTAAGTTCAATCTGATTATCAGTAATTTTATTAAAAAAACTACTGTTGACTTTATTAATTATGCTGGTAAATAATAAATTCCCGTTTAATTTTCTAGTTATTGAACAACATTAAAATATATTAAAAACCATCTATATTTAGATTAATATTTTGCTAAGCGAAAAGTGAATAAGAAAGTAATTGATTTCCAAATTTTAGCTAATAACGTATTATAAATTAATTTCTTTTTGTAATGGTACGGACTATAACTATAGTACACTACTCCATTATTAGTAAGTTTCATTTTCATAGACTCTATTGAGTTTAAGTAGAACAAAAAATATTTAAATTATCTCTCAGTCAATTTTATTGATTCATCTAAATTAAACACCCAGTAATTTTCAGGATATTCTGATAAATTTTGTTTATAAACTAAATCCCCAAAAACTTTACTAATGACACCTCTACCCGCTCCTTTTAAGAAGATGTTGAATAAATTTGTCATTTTTACGTTTTTATGGTGCATAAATGCAATCCTTTTAACCATGTCACTTGTTTTTACATAATCCTTGTTCTGAGGAAAGAATATTCCTGAATCACAATTGTCTGCTATTAATCTTATAAATTCAGATAAATTGTCTATATAAATCATACTACGCTTGTTGTCAATTTCAGGAAAAACTGGAGTTTTACGTGCTAAATTTGCAAGCTTTGGATAATTTCCTTGGCAACCCTTTCCATATATCATGGGCGGCCTAAGTATCGATACCGCAAATGATTCGTCGGTTAGTTCTAAAATTAAGTTCTCTGCTTCTAGCTTTGATTTCCCATAAGCGTTTTTGGGATTTGTTGGCGTCTCTTGATCAATGACTCCAGTTTCCATCCCGTATACACTCATCGAACTCAGAAAAATGAATTGCTTTACTCCTTCAGTTTTGGCTTTCTTTGCTGCCTCAAAAGCTAAATCTCTATTCACTTTGTAATATAGCTCTTCGTTCTCTTTGGTTTCTTTTATATGAGCGATTCCAGCTACATGTAAAACCACATCGTATTCACTAAAGTTTCTTTCTCTCCACGAATAAGCTTTCATATCGACAGTATCCACGTCATAGCTTTCAGGATACTGTGCTACCCATTTCTCAAAGGAAGTGCCCACATAGCTGTTTGCGCCAGTAATTAATATCTTCTTCATTACTTAATCACTTCCCCTTTCGCCTTGACGCCTGTTCCGCCTTCCAGTACACCATCGCTTCTCAAGACACTGAATATCGTTCCGAAGAAACATCTTATATCCATTGATGGGCCAATTTTCTTTGCGTATTCACCATCAAGCTTAGCTTTAACTTCGATTTCCAATTCATCTCTACCATTGATTTGTGCCCAACCGGTGAGCCCAACGGGAACATCATTGGCACCATACTTGTCTCTTTCTGCGATTAAATCAAACTGATTCCATAGAGCAGGTCTTGGACCGATGATAGACATATCCCCTTTCAAGATATTGATGATTTGTGGCAGTTCATCCAATGACGTAGCACGTAAGAACTTACCTACCTTAGTAATCCATTGGTCTGGGTTTTTCAAAAGATGAGTCGGCGTGTCTTTAGGAGTGTCAATACGCATTGTACGAAATTTATATATATAAAAATGGCTCTTGTGTATACCTACCCGTTTCTGTTTAAAAAGAATGGGACCTTCTGTGTCCAATTTGATCGCAATGATGAGGATCAAAAATAACGGTAACAACAGAATTAGCCCTAGAGTTGAAAGTAAAATGTCGATAAACCTTTTTACTTTAAGATAAAACATAGTTTAATGTCCCCTTATTATGAAAAGTTTTAGAAAGTACGGTTGCGATAAGAAACTGCCTTTTTTGTTTGTGGCAAGATAAACGTACATACAATTGCAGCGCAAAAGTACATAGCTCCGCAAGCAGCTTAGGGTAAAATAA
>NZ_JARBEA010000076.1 GCF_028863945.1 Jeotgalibaca caeni
CTCCAAAGGAGAGCTCAACTAAGTAAAAAATATCTGTATTTATTAATATTATTTCTCTTGACTAAACGTAGGAAAGAAGAGAGTGGGACAAAAGGCGTTTAGCTCCGAATCTTCTAACGCATACCATATCCGTAAGCAGCTAAAGCTGCAACGGCTATGGCAACTGGAACGAATAAGCGCAGGATGATCATAGACCATCAGAGCATTAGTTCAGAAGCACTGTGGGCTGACGCCCAAGTGTATCATGCTTGTAAGCTGCTAAAGCAGCAACAATCATGACAAAGTGACATCGGAGCTGCCTTTTGGAGCACGTTTACGGAGCAAATATTTATATAGGAAAGAGGATGGGACCTTTGTCCCATCCTCTTTCCTATATACGAATATTTAGTATACATGGCTCCGATAAAGTGCAACAACTTTTCCAAGGATTTGCACGTTTTCCAAAATAATTGGATCGAGTAAATCATTTTCTGGTTGTAAGCGGTAGTGATCTTTCTCTTTAAAGAATCGCTTGCAGGTTGCTTCTTCTTCGTCTGTAATCGCAATAACAATGTCGCCATTGTCTGCAAAGCTTTGTTTACGTACGATGACAGAGTCATCATTCAATATTCCTGCATTAATCATACTGTCTCCACGAATCTTCAACATAAATAAATCTTCGGTTAAACTAGTGAAGTTTGGTGGGATTGGGAAGAAATCTGTTGCTTCTTCCACAGCCAAAATAGGAGCACCTGCAGTAACCACACCTAAAAGAGGCATTTGATTACTTTTAATTCCTAAATTACTTTTCCCCGCTTCTGTTACTTCGATGGCTCTTGGTTTCGTAGGATCTCGATAAATGAGACCTGCTTTTTCTAATCTCGACAAGTGACCATGAACGGTAGAAGTGGAAGAAAGATTAACTGCATTACCAATTTCACGTACAGTCGGTGGGTAGCCTTTTTCTTGAACTTGACGATAAATGAAGCGCAGTACTTCAGTTTGTCGTGTCTCTCTGCCTTTACTCATTCGAGCATCATCTCCGTTGTTCTAATTTTAAGTACATTTTAGCATAAAGGCTCTGTTTAATCAAACGCATGTTCGCTATTTCGCAAAAAAATGTTTTATTCTTGAATTAAAAAGGAGAAACGTCTATTTCTATTTATTTTTTTGGAATCTTCTTGTACAATACTCTAATGAAGCAGTTTGGAAGGAGGGGTATTATGACTACAGGAGCTTGGATTTTTATTGTAATTTTGGGAGTTTTAGCAGGTGCTGTAGGTGGATTTTTCTTGGCACGTCGCTACATGATGAACTATTTTGCTGAAAACCCACCTATTTCAGAAGATATGTTGCGCAACATGATGATGCAGATGGGGCAAAAACCTTCAGAGCGTAAAGTGAAGCAAATTTTGGCATCAATGAAGGCTCAATCAGCAAAAAACACTAAAAAGAATAAGTAAATATAAAATAGTGGATGCAATATTGGATCCACTATTTTTATATCTATAAGCAAGTCACTTGTTCCTAACGCTAACAGAAATGAAAGGGTGTTGTGGATGGAAATATTCAAGAAGTTAAAATGGTTCTTTAAGCAAGAATGGAAGGCATACACGATCGGGGTAATATTTTTAATCCTAGTAGCACTTATTCAAGTTATTTCTCCTCGAATTGTAGGAGATATTATTGACCAAATTGATCAACAAGTTTTAACGAGCCGTGCCTTAGTAATTCAAGTACTCATCATTCTACTTTGTGGTGTTTCGCAGTATGTGTTCCGTTATATTTGGCGGATGCGAATTTGGGGAACCTCGGCAAAATTGGAACGAATTCTTCGTTCGCGTCTGTTCCACCATTTTACAAAGATGGATGCTGTTTTTTTCCAAAAGTACCGTACAGGGGACTTAATGGCGCACGCAACAAATGATTTAACTTCCATCAGAATGGTAGCGGGTTCAGGAATTTTGACGCTAGCTGATTCAATCTCTTCTGGCGGAATTACCTTGATTACGATGTTTTTTTCAATTAGTTGGAAGCTAACCTTGATTGCTATGATTCCAATCCCTGCACTTGCAATTGTTTCCCGCTTACTCGGTAAAAGAATGCACCGAACTTTCCGTAAAGCACAAGCTGAATTTTCCAGCTTAAACGACAAGACGCAAGAGAGTATTACTGGGGTTAAGGTAATTAAGACGTTTGGTGAAGAGGAAGAAGATATTAAAGACTTCGAACGACAAACAAAGTCTGTTGTGGAGAAAAACAAAGAAGTTTATCGAATTGATTCTCTATTCCGTCCGGCGATTACATTTATCCTTGGTTTATCCTATGCACTATCCATCATTTTTGGTGGAATCTTTATTCAAAACGGTGAAATGACGATTGGAAACTTGGTTACTTTCTTTAGTTATATCGGCCTGATGAGTTGGCCTATGATGGCTGTAGGGCGACTAATGAACGTATTAGAGAGAGGGAGCGCCAGTTACAATCGGATTGACACATTGCTGCAAGAAAAGTCTCACATTCGTGAAAAAGAAGACGCTGTTGCCAAGCCACTGGATGGAGATTTAGAAATTCATCTCAATGAGTTTCAGTATCCGGATGGAGAGGAACCAGCTCTATTTGATACTCACCTCACCTTGCGAAAAGGGGAAACGTTGGGGATTGTTGGGCGTACAGGTGCAGGCAAGAGTACATTGTTTAGTCTTCTTTTACGCTCCTATGACCATTACAATGGAAAAATTCTCTATAATGGGATCAATATTAAGGACTATGAATTGAATCATTTGTTATCTGGTATCGGATATGTACCACAAGATAACTTCTTGTTTTCAACGAATGTCAGAGAGAATATTCGTTTTGCAAATCCCGATTATACCGAAGAACAGATTGAAGAAGCTGCTCGAACAACTGCGATTCATGAAGATATTTTATTGTTCCCGCAGGGGTACGAAACGCTAGTAGGGGAGCGAGGAGTATCCTTGTCCGGTGGTCAGAAGCAACGGATTGCCATTGCGCGGGCACTGATTACTCAACCAGAACTGTTGATTTTAGACGACTCCTTATCTGCCGTAGATGCGAAGACAGAAGAAACCATCTTACGTAATCTGAAAGAAAAGAGAGCGAATCGCACAACCATTATCGCCGCTCATCGAATTAGCAGTGTCATGCATGCGAATGAAATTATTGTGTTGGATCATGGAACCATTGTGGAACGTGGAAACCATGAAGAGCTCATGTCTCAACAGGGGTGGTATCGACAAATGTACGATAAACAGCAACTTGAGAGTAAGATTGAAGGTGTAAATTAATGGAACAATCAGTTTGGTCTAAATCCATGTCCTTAAAAGAGCAACAGCAAGTACTTAAACGTATTTTTGTGTTTGCGATGCCATATAAAAAAGGATTCCTTGGATCGTTATTGTTTGGGGTCGGTTTAGCGGTAGCGGATGTCATCTCACCACGAATCATCCAAATTTTTATTGATGACTATGTATCTGTTAATAATGCAACACTCGAAATTGGGATTGGTTTTGCACTTTTGTATATGCTTGTAGTTGTATTGAAAATGGGTACGATGTATTTACAAAACTTTTTATTCAGTATGGCGGCCGAGAAGTCAGTAGAAAATATCCGTAACAAGTTGTTCCGGAAAATCAACGGCTTGGGAATGCGTTATTTTGATCAGACGCCAGCTGGTTCCATCGTTTCGCGCGTCACAAATGATACAGAGACAATCAAGGAATTTTGGAATGTCTTTCTCGCATTAATTGAGGGAATACTCAGCATCATAACGGTATTTATCGCAATGTGGATGCTGGATAAGCAGATTACTCTGGTCTTTTTACTATTTTTGCCAGCGATGCTGTTTATGGTTTGGTTCTATCAGCGTTATAGTACACGAGTTTATCGGACGATGCGGGAACGTCTCAGCCAATTGAACACGAAATTGAATGAAAATATTTTAGGGATGTCGATCATTCAACAATTCCGTCAAGAACGCAGATTACAAAAGGAATTTGATGAAATTAATGATGCCTACGCTGATGGACGAATTGCGATGGTGCGGATGAATGCACTGTTGCTGAATCCCTTTATCAGCTTATTACAATCTATTGCCTTGGTGGCTGTGTTGTACTTATTTGGAAATCAATCATTGGATTCATTTGTAGAAGTTGGAGTTATTTACTCCTTTACATCCTATATTAATAATTTCTTCCGTCCGTTAGGTATGATGATGGACAACCTGAGTGTCTTCCAAGACGGGATCGTTTCTAGTTACCGTGTGCTTCGTCTATTGGATCATGAGGAGCTTGTACCTGCTCAAGTAGTAACCGAGCCCGTCCAAATTGGACAAGGGAAAATTGAATTCCAGAAAGTTTCCTTCTCTTACGATGGCGAAAACAACGTACTAAAAAATATTTCCTTTACCGCTAATCCAGGAGAAACAGTTGCTCTGGTTGGGCACACAGGAAGTGGAAAAAGCTCGATTATTAATGTTCTGATGCGCTTCTATGAATTTGAAGAAGGAGACATATTGATTGATGGAAGATCCATCAAAACTTATCCGATGGAAGAGCTTCGAAATAAAATGGGGTTAGTGCTACAAGATTCCTTCTTGTTCTATGGAGACATTATGCGGAATATTCGCTTAATGAATCATGAATTAGGGGAGCGCGATGTAGAAGAGGCCGCACATTTTGTTCATGCAGATCAATTTATCGAACGACTTCCTGAACGATATCATGCAAAAGTCATTGAGCGAGGAGCAAGTTATTCAAGTGGGGAACGACAACTTGTTTCCTTTGCGCGAACCATTATACGCAATCCGAAGATATTAATTCTGGATGAGGCCACCGCCAATATCGATACGGAAACAGAATCCTTAATCCAAGCTAGTATGAACCGGATGAGACAAGGACGGACAACCATTGCGATTGCCCATCGTCTTTCTACAATTCGTGATGCGGATTTGATTTTGGTCTTGGATAAAGGAAACATTGTGGAACGAGGCACCCATGAGGAGTTAATTGCTCAAAAAGGGACCTATTATGATATGTATCAATTGCAATCAATGGAAGATTAAGACAAATAAAAGAATCCGTAAAAGGGAGCCTATTCTTGCAGCTCTCTTTTACGGATTTTTTAGTCTTTTTTGGAATATTCAAATACAAAATTTGGATTAATTTCTTTGTCGAGTGTTTGAAATGACTGAGCCAGTTGTAAATCAATTTCAGCCATTTGCTCTTTCGTTACACGGCCTTCTGGAATGTAAATTGGATCACCAAATCGAACATGGCCTTTTTCTCTTTTCAAGAGGGTAGAGAAGCTAAACGGTCCTTGATACACAACGGGAACAATCGGAGCTTTTGCAAGCCGCGCAACCGTTGAGGTGCCGCCTTTTACTTGATCGTCATAACGGGTACCGGTTGAAAAAATTAAGATATTCCGTGTTCCTTCTTTTAAGATTGTAACAGGCTGTTTGATGGCACTTGGACCTGGTTTTTCCCGATTAACCGGAAAAGCATGCATTAACTTCAAGAAAAAAGCGATGAACGGACGGTCGAACAACTCTTTTTTAGCCATTGTTGAGTAAAGATGAGGGAAAGCTGCTACCGCGATGTAGACTGGATCAAGCCAGCTACGATGAGGTGATGCTAAGATGTAACGCTGGTTTTCAGGTAATTTTTCTTTATTTTGAACATCCATTCTTCCATTCAAAAGAAGAAGAAGTGCCCGTATGACGCGGACAACGAAATTATAAAACATAGGTGGACCCCCTTCAGAATTCATGCCACCTTAGTATGCGATAGAATCCATTTTTTTTCAAGAAAATAATGAAGCAGGATCAAGCGCAGAAGCCTTGATTTCATTCGAGGAAAAAAATTGTTTTATTACTTGCATTTTACTCAATAATCCGTATAATGGAATACGGTGCATAACCACCATATTTCACACCTTGGCGGATACGAGGATGGGTGCTTCTTTTGAAGTTATCCTTGTAGTAGAAGCTGGGGGAGGAAAAATAAAAAACCTATTGGAGGAAGAACAACATGGCAGTAATTTCAATGAAACAATTGCTAGAAGCTGGTGTTCACTTCGGTCATCAAACACGCCGTTGGAACCCAAAAATGAAGCAATACATCTTTACAGAAAGAAATGGTATCTACATCATTGACTTGCAAAAAACAGTTAAATTAGTAGATAAAGCTTACGAATACATGCTTGATTTAGCTAAAGACGGCGGAATCGCTTTGTTCGTTGGTACTAAAAAACAAGCTCAAGATTCTATTAAAGAAGAAGCAATCCGTTCAGGTCAATACTTCGTTAACCACCGTTGGTTAGGCGGAACTTTGACAAACTGGGATACAATCCAAAAACGTATCAAACGTCTAAAAGACATCGAAAGAATGTCAGAAGATGGAACTTTCGAAGTACTTCCTAAAAAAGAAGTAGGTCTATTGTTGAAAGAACAAGAACGTTTAGAAAAATTCTTAGGCGGAATCAAAGATATGCCACGCATCCCTGATGTAATGTTTATCGTTGACCCACGTAAAGAAAGAATTGCTGTTCAAGAAGCTCAAAAATTGAACATTCCTATCGTAGCTATGGTTGATACAAACTGCGACCCAGATGAAATTGACGTAGTAATTCCATCAAACGATGACGCAATCCGTGCTGTTAAATTGATTACTGGTAAAATGGCTGACGCTATGATCGAAGGAAATCAAGGTGCTGATCAAGAAGTTGAAGAAGCATTCGCTGCTGAGTCAGATGAAGCAACTTCTTTGGAAGAAATCGTTGAAGTGGTTGAAGGCGACAACGGAAACGCATAAGGCTTCCTAACGATTTAATCAAATAAATCCAAAATGGCTGTCTCAGAATAAGAAAGATATTGCAGCACACAAGCCAGCATCTTCTCTTTTTTGAGGCAGTTTTTATATGAAAAAGAATATATAGGAGGATTACAAACATGGCACAAGTTACCGCAAAAATGGTAAAAGAATTACGTGATATGACTGGCGTTGGTATGATGGACGCTAAAAAAGCTTTGGTGGCTGTTGATGGCGACATGGACCAAGCAGTTGACTACTTAAGAGAAAATGGAATGGCAAAAGCTGCTAAGAAAGCAGACCGTATCGCTGCAGAAGGTTTAGCAAATGTTTACGTAAGTGGAAACTCAGCAGTTATCGCTGAAGTGAACGCTGAAACAGACTTTGTTGCTAAAAACGATAAATTCCAAAACCTAGTTCAAGACATTACAACTTTGATTGCAACAAACAAACCAGCTAACGTTGAAGAAGCACTAGCTTTGACTACTGAAGAAGGTACACTAAGCGACCGTATTGCAGAAGCAACAACTGTAATCGGTGAAAAAATCTCTTTGCGTCGTTTCGAAATCGTTGAAAAAACGGATTCTGAAATGTTTGGTGCTTACTTGCACCAAGGCGGACGTATTGCTGTATTGACTGTTCTTGAAGGAGCAAACGAAGAAGTTGCGAAAGACGTTGCAATGCACGTTGCTGCAATCAACCCTCGTTACGTTTCCCGTGAGCAAGTTCCTGAAGAAGAAATTGCTCATGAAGAAAAAGTTCTTACAGAGCAAGCTTTGAACGAAGGAAAACCAGCTAACATCGTTGAAAAAATGATTAAAGGTCGTCTAAACAAATTCTTGGGTGAAATCTCATTGAATGACCAACCATTTGTTAAAGATCCAGACATGACTGTTTCTGCGTTTGCGAAAGCAAATAACGGATCCATCAAATCGTTCATTCGCTTTGAAGTAGGCGAAGGAATTGAAAAACGTCAAGAAAACTTTGCAGAAGAAGTTATGAATCAAATTAAAAAATAATAACGTGAATAGAGCCTGGGGCAATCGTCTCAGGCTCTCTCACTATAGATATCACTGCGGATGGAAGCAGCAGGGATCGAACGATGGAGGAAAAATGATGGTTGAACCAAAGTATAAACGTGTTATTCTGAAACTGAGTGGAGAAGCGCTTGCTGGTGAATTAGGATTTGGAATTAATCCACCTGTCATCAAACAAATGGTGCAAGAAATCAAAGAAATCCATGAACTAGGAGTTGAAATCGCCATTATTGTCGGCGGTGGAAATATCTGGCGTGGAACAACTGGTGCAGAAATGGGCATGGAGCGAGCGCAAGCTGATTACATGGGCATGTTAGCGACCGTAATGAATTCCTTAGCTCTTCAAGACGTATTAGAAAATGAAGGAGTACCAACTCGTGTACAAACCTCAATCGAAATGCGTCAAGTTGCAGAACCATATATTCGTAGAAAAGCAATTCGTCATTTAGAAAAAGGGCGTATTGTTATTTTCGCGGGCGGAACAGGCAATCCTTATTTCTCTACCGATACAACAGCTGCGCTACGTGCTGCAGAAATTGAAGCAGACGTAATCTTGATGGCGAAAAATAATGTGGATGGTGTTTATTCCGCTGATCCAATGAAAGACGCTACTGCAGTAAAATATACGGAACTGACTCATTTAGACTTGATTTCAAAAGGTCTTCAAGTAATGGACTCTACAGCAAGTTCGCTAAGCATGGATAATGATATTCCCTTGGTCGTCTTTAATTTAAATACCTCAGGCAACATCCGTCGTGTTATAATGGGAGAAGAGATTGGTACAACTGTAAGGGGGACGAAAGAATGAAAGAAATTCTAGATCATACAGCTGAACGCATGAAGAAAGCCGAAGCATCACTAGAAAGAGAATTAGGTTCGATCCGAGCTGGAGTTGCGAACGTCAGCTTGTTAGACCGCTTAGAAGTAGAATATTATGGAGCAAAAACGCCTGTTAACCAACTAGCTACTATTAACGTTCCAGAAGCAAGAATGCTAACGATTACACCATACGACAAATCAATCTTATCTGATTTGGAACGTGCAATTTACCAAAGTGACCTAGGAATTAATCCTACAAACGACGGTACCTTGATTCGTTTAGTCATTCCTGCTCTAACAGAGGAAAGAAGAAAAGAGTTAGTTAAAGTTGTAGGAAAAGATACAGAAAATGCGAAAATTGCGATTCGTAATATTCGTCGCGATGCAATGGATGCTTTGAAAAAAGCTGAAAAGAATGGCGACATCACAGAAGATGAATTGCGTGCTAACGAAAAGAAAGTTCAAGAACTTACGGATCAAAGTACAAAACGCGTCGATGAAATTGCGGCTAAGAAAGAAAAAGAATTATTAGACGTATAAGACTGAAAGAAAAAAAGGGGCGGGAATATATTTCCAGCCCCTTTTCTTGAGAGTGTAAAATATTTTGTGTAAATAGAAAAAAGGAAGTCCCTTCTGTAGAATAGAGTTACCACAACACATTCACAGAAAAGAGGACTTCCATATGAACGATTTTACTACAGAAATTCTAAA
>NZ_JARBEA010000077.1 GCF_028863945.1 Jeotgalibaca caeni
TGTATTGCCATCCCTATTATACTCCTGCACGTGATTTTCCGTCATGGCATAGAACGCGGAGCGTTCATAAAGTTTTTTGTGTACTTGTTCGAACTAGGCTTAGCTCGGACAAGTGAGACTGCTATTTAACGTCTACTTAACCGAACTGGCCCTAGTTCGGTTAAGTAGAATTTCTTTTTCAGTACGGTGTGCCAAAAATTTGTACTAAATACAAAAACTCACCATCATAATGAACCCCAATCCCGATTTCTTCATAGCGAGGCTCAATCATGTTTTCAAAATGACCTGGGCTCTCTACCCATCCATCAAACAAAAAACCAGCCATTTCTTCATCATCCATGTGATGGGTTCCCATCGCCAGGTTCTCACCCGCTAAAAAGTACGAGTATGTAAATCCGTCTTCTTCCAAGATACTCTGGAATTCCAATCCATTTGGCCGCGTATGGGAAAAACTCTCCGCTGATTCCAAGGCGCGTACGTCTGCAGCATCTTGCAAAACCTGGTTTTCCGTCAAAGGACCTGCACCATACTCCGCTCGCAACTGGTTGGTTCGTTCTAGAATCGTTTGGCGGATGAGCGGGATGTCAACTGTTTCGGGCGGTGCTTGGGGGTTGGTGATTAGAATGGTATCTCTTTCTGCCGAGTCGCTTTTTTCAGGAGCGACCGCTACCGACTCCGCTGTTGCTGGTTCAGAAAGACCTTGTAACCAGTCTTTTGCAACTTGTAATTGATTTTGTACATAGGACGTTTGGAATAAGAAAAATATAATTCCTATTGCCACCATCCACTTGAATAAAGTAGAGAGTAGTCTCTTCATCATGATTCCCCCAATCCTCTCTTTTATTATAGCAAATCACAGAAGCCCTTCAGTAGTGTAAGCCCTCTAAATATGCTATTCTAGCGATAAATAAATCGAAAGAAGGGAATGTGTATGGCGCGAGTAAGTGAATGGCAGATCATTGAAAGAAGAAGGGTACCGGTTCTATCAATCCGTTCAAAGATAACCTTAAAAGAATTGCAGAGCGAGATGGATGAAGCTCGAGAAAAACTCACGGCTTACTTGGAACATATTGACGAATTTCCGGCAGGTCCGTTTTATGTCATCTATCATTCGTTTTCCCCAGAAGAGGTCGACATGGAAGCCGGAATCCCAGTCCATCAACAAATCGAAGGACAAGAAGAAATCGAACCCGGAGAAAAGCGAGCAGGCCTTTTCTTGACGTGCTATCATCAAGGGTCGTATCGTTCCATTCCAAGAGTGTACCGCGAGATAGAGGAATGGCTAGAGGAGCATTCCTATGAGATGACAGGAGCTTCTGAAGAAATTTATTTGAACCATGATGTACCAGAGTCCCAACTCTTGACTCAAGTTCTTGTTCCGATTCAAAGACATACCGAATAGAAAGCGAGGAGAAGATTGTTGAATGAACAACCGCCAATCAAGGAAAACAAGATGGGGGTCATGCCGATCCACCGTTTGTTGATTAATATGTCCGTCCCGATGATGATTTCGATGTTGGTTCAGTCCCTTTACAATGTTGTCGATAGTATCTTTGTTGCTCAAATTGGTGAAAATGCCCTCTCGGGTGTATCGCTAGCCTTTCCAATCCAGAACTTAATGATTTCCTTGGCTGTCGGGTCTGGGGTGGGGATTAATGCGTTGGTATCCCGTCGATTAGGAGAAAAGAAAAATGAGTTAGCCAACCAAACTGCTGATAATGGTATTTTCCTAAATGTACTCCACTATTTTGTATTTCTGATATTTGGTTTATTTTTCGTACCTGCCTTTTTTGAAGGCCAAACGACAGACTCTGAAATTATTGCCTATGGTACGGATTATCTGGAAATCATTACGATTTTTGGATTTGGGAAGTACATGCAGATCACCTTTGAACGTTTACTGCAATCCACTGGTCGGACCTTTTATTCTATGATTTCCCAAACGACCGGGGCCGTCATCAACATTATCTTAGACCCGATTCTTATTTTTGGCTTTCTCGGTTTCCCAGCGATGGGAACAAGAGGGGCGGCGATAGCAACGGTAGTCGGTCAATCGTTGGCGGCTCTTATTGGTTTATACTTTAATCTGCGCTTCAATACGGAACTCAAGTTGTCCTTACAGAAGTTCCGTCCAAGTCTACCCATTATTAAAGGAATCTATGCCATTGGGGTGCCTTCAATTGTGATGATGGCGATTGGCTCGTTTTTGAATTTAGCAATGAATAACATTTTGCTTACCTTCAGCACAACTGCAGTTGCCTTCTTCGGTGCGTACTTGCGTTTGCAGAGTTTTGTCTTTATGCCCGTGTTCGGAATGAATAACGGAATGGTACCGATTATTGGATATAACTATGGTGCGAAGAAGCCCGACCGGATTAAAGGGGTAATCAAGTTAGGCATTAAATATGCTGTTGGAGTCATGGCTATTGGGTTGGTGGCGTTCCAATTATTTCCTGAAACACTGCTATCTTTCTTTAATGCTTCTTCGGAAATGTTACGGATTGGCGTTCCGGCTCTACGGATCATCAGTCTGCATTATTTAGTGGCAGGAGTCAGCATTGTTCTTTCCTCTATTTTCCAAGCGTTTGGCTTCGGTAAATACAGCCTTCTTGTTTCTATATCGAGACAACTGGTGGTGCTGTTGCCGGCTGCATATTTGTTGTCATTAACAGGAGAACTGACCAATATTTGGTGGGCGTATCTGATTGCTGAAGGAGTGTCTCTAATTGTCTGCTTGTACTTCGCGAAGCGCATTTATCAACAGCAAATTGAACCACTCTATGGGAAGGAAGCCTATCCTTATCAGTAGCATCAAAGAAAAAGTTACGCTATGATGAAAGAAAAAAATGAGGTGGCAGAATGGATCTTCAAAAGTGGGTAACGGTACTTTCGAACGTAGAAGGCATAGATGCCATTGTACTGGGTGGTTCCAAAAGTCGTGGAGAAGATGACCGTCATTCCGATACGGATATTGGCATTTATTATAGCCCAACAATCCAGTGGGATGACCTGGAAAATGCCTTGAAGATACTAATGGACCATGTAACTCTCCATGAAAAGGTACTGTACTTGCCAGGGGAATGGGGCCCTTTTGTAAATGGTGGTGCATGGCTAACCGTAGACAAAGACCCTGTTGATGTAATCTTACGAGATACAGAGCGGGTCGCTTCCGTCATTGAGGATTGTTTAACCGGAATCATTACAATTGAGAACCAGACCGGACATCCATTTGGCTTCGTTAATAGTATCTACGCCGCTGAGGTGCATGCTGCACACATCTTGTGGGAGAAGGAGGAAGGGAAACTCAGTCAATTGAAAGAATTGCTTCAGGTGTATCCTGCTAAAATGAAAGAGGCTGTAATGGAACGGTTTTTATTTGAAGCAGATTTTTCGATGGAAACAGCACGAAAACCAGCATGTCGCCAAGATATTCATTACGTTTTGGGCTGCTTTTTCCGAACGGTAGGGAGCTGGAATCAAATCTTATATGCGTTGAATGAACGCTATTTTATGAATGAAAAGGGTAGCTTGCAAGTGGCTAATGAGTTACCCATTCGACCTACTGCCTATACAGTAAGAGTCAAGCAAACGTATCAGTACTTTAGTGATCATCATCCGAGTCTTGCGTTTGAAGAGTATGACCTATTAAAAAGAGAAATTGAATATCTAGTTGAAACGCACCGGCAAGATGAGAAAAAGAAGTGAAGGTCATGAGATTTTGATGATGAAAACGTTGTTTGTGTTTTAATGCGTTGATATCCTCTTCCATTCACGTTAACATAGACTAGTAAATCAATCACGTTCGATTTTGGAAGAGGCTGCGAAAAGCATGAGTAGAGTTCGAAAGGGTTTTTCGCCGAAATGCAAGTTTTTGTATTGGGGTCCGTTTGAATAAGACGGACACTGCCGGAGTATCGTGCCCACCGATGCTTTGGAGTACTTCCTTAATTGAGGGCAAAAGGAACCGTCACGATGCCCTTTTGCGTATCGTGGCGTTTTTTGTCGCCACTTGCTTGAACGTCATTGAAAAATAAAATGATAAGGTGGAACGACTTTGGAAAAAAAGAAAAAAGCCGGATTTAAGATTCCGCACACGTACGTGTTATTGATTAGTGTCATGATTATCATGGCATTATTAACTTGGATTATTCCAGCAGGTCAGTTTGAACGAATTCAACAAGGAGATCGAACGATTGCTGTTCCGAATTCTTGGCAGGCTGTAGACCAAAATCCGCAGGGGTTCTTTGCAATCATTAATTCCATTCCGCGCGGTTTGGTAGAATCTGCTGAAATTTCATTTTTCATCTTCTTAATTGGTGGAGCTTTTACTGTTATTAGTGAGACGGGTACCGTCGAAGCGTTAATCTACAAGGTTTCCCAAAAGTTACGTGGAAGAGAAAGCTTGGTTATCCCGGTATTCCTTTTAGTATTCGGCTTGGCTGGAGCTACGTTAGGATTCTCTGAAGAAACCATCGTCTTTATTCCAATGGGTATTTCACTTGCTTTGGCGCTCGGCTTCGATGCGGTAGTGGGAATGAGTATCGTTGCAATCGGAGCGGCCATTGGGTTTAGTGCTGGATTCTTGAATCCCTTCTCGGTAGGGATTGCGCAAGGAATTGCGGAATTGCCGACCTTCTCCGGAATGGGACTACGGATTATCATGTTCTTCGTACTATGGATTGTCACGTCTCTCTTCATCATGCGTTATGCAAGCAAAGTGAAGAATGATCCAACCAAGAGTTTGGTGTATGCGGAATATCATGATGAGAACAACAAATCTACTCACAAAAGTGTAGAGTTGCCGGAAATGACACGCAAACATGCACTTGTAGGAATTATTTTCTTGTTAGGTATGATTCTCATTGCATTTGGTGTGATTAAGTATGGCTGGTACGTACAAGAAATTGGTGCCATTTTCATGTTGACAGGGATCTTGGCAGGTTTCGCTTACGGCTATGGTCCTTCAAAAGTTGCTGACTTGTTTGTAGCGGGAGCGAAGGACATGGTATTCGCTGCTCTGATTGTTGGGGTTGCTCGTTCAATCGTTATCGTAATGGAAGACGGTTTGATTATTGACACCATCGTTAATTCCTTGGCAAGCACGGTTGATGGGCTACCAGGTGCGATTGCAGCAATTGCAATGTACATCATCCAAATCATCATCAATTTTATTATTCCATCTGGTTCCGGACAAGCAGCTGCAACGATGCCAATTATGGTACCGTTAGCTGATGCTGTAGGAATTAGCCGTCAAACATCCGTAATGGCATACCAATTAGGTAGTGGATTCATGGACTCGATCATGATTACTTCCGGTGTGTTGATGGCTCAACTTTCTATCGCTCGTATCCCTTATAACAAATGGGTTCGCTTCTTAGGACCATTGATGGGAATCTGGTTGTTAATTGGAGCTGTGTTCTTAGTGATTGCACATTACACCAATTACGGACCATTCTAGATAACAGAGTAACAATCAAAGGCAGGGAAAAGGGAAGAGAAATCTTCCGTTTTTCCTGCCTTTTTTGTTCGATGCAGCGCATTGTTTTACGATAACCATCAGTCTGTCGACCATCGTATTTGCAGAAGGCCCCTCTAATTGGTTATGATATACTTATGAAAAAGAAAAAGGAGTGGAGTTTTATGGCTGAAGTAAATTTTGAAATTGTGAATCACATCGGGGTACTAAGTACTTCTAAAAACGGTTGGACGAAGGAATTGAATGTAGTAAGTTGGAATGGCGGTCAGCCTAAATACGACATTCGTGAGTGGAATGAAGACCATACAAAAATGAGCAAAGGCATTACCATGAATGAAGAAGAAATCGGGCAATTGCGTCTATTGATTATTCAATAGTTCCAAGAAGGAGTGGCAACCATGTTCCTATTTTTTGATGTGCTTCAATATCAAAAACAATTGGAATTTCATCAAACCATGACATGCCTTCATTGCGGTCACTTTGGCCGCTATGAAGTATTTGTCGTGGGCAGTCGGTTCCGGCTGTTTTTTATACCCATTTTCCATTTTGGGAAAAAGTACCTCGTTCACACAACATGCTGTGACACGTGGTATTTGTTAGACGCGAAAAAAGGGAAGGCAATCGCAAAAGGGGAGTTTGTTCAAATTGAAGAGGCTGATTTAGAAATGCACCGCCCTGGTCAATCTGCTACAGAACGTTGCTCGCACTGTGGAAGAGCCTATGATGCAGGCGCAAATTACTGTCCATATTGTGGGCATTCCTTATCAGAGTGAAGGAAATAAGAGGAGCTGTTACTGTGCGTAGTAATCGAGAAATACGTTTGATTGGTCGAGAAAATTTACGAGGGAACTATCTAGCTTCCATCGCAAACATCTTCCTAATGGGGTTGGCGGGATTTGCCTTGCAATGGGTTATTTTAAGTGTCACCGGGAATACATACAATGATTTTGGAGGCGGCAATGGCGATGATGTTGTTGCGCTTTTCTTCATGATTCTTGTAGGTCTGGCGAGTACCTTGCTATCATTAGGTTTCACATGGGGATTCCTGGATATGCATGATGGGGAACGGATGACCGTTGGACATCTCTTCCTGCCTTTTCAAAATCAGCCGCTAAAAGTAGTCGGATTTGTTTTTCTGAAAGGCATTCTGATCTACCTATGGACCCTGCTTCTCATTATTCCCGGAGTCGTAAAGAGTTATTCTTGGGCTATGGCGGAATATATTTATTATGACCATCCAGACATCCCAAATCGTCACATTCTAGCCAAGAGTGAAGAAATCATGCGCGGGAACCGTTGGCAATTGTTCCGTCTTGATTTCTTTTATATCGTGGCTTACATTGTTCCCATCTTGGTTTGGGGATTTGCTGTCTATATGGGATTTATAAATTCAGTATTAGAAGGGTATTTGGCTAATGAAGCCGGATTGGCTTATTTGTTCTGGGCTTTCTTGAGCGGGGCCATTTTAATGGTTGGAATATCGATATTGAGCTTTATCATTGAGCCGAGAAGATACGCGGCTCGTGCGGTATTCTATACCGAGCTAGTGGGAATTGATGAGGAAGAAGACGAAGAGTTAACAGATTTCTAGAAACAGACAGAGACGGGAGTAATTGTTCCCGTCTTTTTATATATTTATTTTTAGGACCCTACACAAAATAATTTTAGTTATGATATGATTTACATAATACTAAAGCGCTAGAAGGTGAGGGCATGAAACAACAAATGAGTATCTACGAAATGATTATGAAAGAACGGGAACAAGCCCCTTTATTGCCCTATTCCTTTCAGAATCCAGAGACCGCTGGCCGTGAAGATACCCTATATATTTTAATGATGGACGGCATCCCTTTTTCCCAAAAAGAAGACATAGCGCTCGAATGTACGCAAATTCTTCGCAAGGTCATCCAAAAAGAAGAAGCGTGGCCAAGTGACGAATGGACGGAATTCTTGAAGAAGTTCCCGTTACGATTGTTCTTCATTGAATTGAGGGAACGACTTCGTACGTTGATTGAAGAAGGATTTTTAGCGGCACAAGACGTGCACCGTTTGGGGATGGAACTCACTCGTACAAGTGACAATCCAGAAGAAGTGAAATTAGGAATTATCTTACTTGGGTTTCATGCCCATGATTTAACGAAGCAAATTTTCAGAACCTTAGGCTATCACAGTGACTATACCATTTATGTAGCAGAGAGCTTGCGACATTCCCATTTTAAGCAAAACGAATTTATTTTTGACCTCGCTCAAAATACAGTTGGATATGGGAAGCTCGCTGCCTTGTTTTTATTAAAACCAATGACAGAGCCTCAACAAAAATGGTTTCTGCGAGAAGGCGTGAAGAGCACATTTTTATCGAATGTGTATGTCAGTGTCGCGCTCCAAAAGGCGGATATCCGTTCCTATTTGTATCAAACAGAAATTACCAAAGAAAACTACAATGATATGATGTATATTCTTGCTTACCGGGAACCGGGAGAAGAAAAGGCGGTTAGTGACGAAATGCTGGCATTTATGGGCCGAGTAGTCGAGAACTGTGCGTACACGAATACGTTTATCGGCGAAGCCGCTTTGGTGATGATTTGGCTACAGATTATTGAGAGTTGGAAGCAAGATTATCATCTGCTGGATCAGCAACTAGACGAGAACGATCCTCTCAGCCCTTATTGGGAAGAACGGTTCCATGCATATGAGACGATTATCCGTCTCATCGAAGTCTTCTTAAATAAACCGAAATCGAAAAATCTCGTCTTGAAAGAAATGGCAAGTCCAAGAGAAACAGATTTCTTATTAGTAAATACGATTCAGTTTTTAGAAATGAAGCCTGAAATGAACGCATTCTTACCCGTGTTGATGCACAATCCCTTAGGCCTAAACTTACTCGACTTGTTCCTCGTCCATCACCCAGAGACCTATTTCTACGATGTCTGTCGCTACCTTGAACAATTACTGACCGAAGATCTTTTCCAGTTACCCTTAAAATTCAAGGAACAAGAAGAAATAGAAACAGGAGATTTATTAAAGGTAAATCTATGGTTGGAGCGGTTGCTGCAATCGATGATTGAGAAGGATTTGTATGATGAAGAATGGTGCATCACGGCACTCTATTACTATCAACCGAAGATTCGTCGCTTGGCCCTACAAGCATTGAAGAAGTACAGCGATGAATGGGATTTGGAAGAAGATATTGAAGCCGCACTAGAAGAATTATTCGAGAAAGAACAAAACAAAAAAAATCTCCGATTACTAAACCAATTGCTAAACGCTGATGCAGAAATGGAAAAGGAGAAAAGATATTTGGTTGTTGGGAATCCGGTAACACAAGCTTCTCCAGTAGACAAAAAATTAATGAATACCCATATAGCAGGGATGCGTTATCATGATTTGACCATCGTGGAAGGACTCGTGAAAAAAGGAAAAATCTTACAGCTCGTTCGAGAACCTGAAAATGAGCAGGACCAATTTGCTATTGCCATTACGCTTGAGAATGGATATTTAATCGGCTACGTACCTCGCGTCGATAACCGGGTACTTGCTACCTTATTGGACAGCGAAGAAGTGCTCTATGCTTATTTTGAAGCAGAAGAGCTTGAAGAAGACGATGCTACCATTTCGATCATGTTGCGCAAGAGCAACCCATCTCCTATTCCAGAAAAAGCAAAAATTGTTGATAATATTGTACAGTTCCCTAAGAAATAATTAAAAAGCTGCTTTCACTCTAGAAGTTCTGGTATGCTATCCGTCAATAGGACAGTGAAATATTTTAACAGTTTTATAGACTGCCTCCCTGTTATGGAGGCAGTTT
>NZ_JARBEA010000078.1 GCF_028863945.1 Jeotgalibaca caeni
GGTTCGTGCGCCCAAAAATAGGGTTCATACGCCAATTTTCCTAATGTGAAGCCAAATCAGCTTGCGCATTTAGAAAAGCCAATGGCAATTCCGAAAACTGGAATGCTTCATCGTTGAAAAAACATTTTTTCAAGAAAATTTTAGGAGTATGAATAATTCAGGATAAAAACTCTCCTCTTCATCTGTGCCATTACGACAAAGACACCAGTAACTTTACAACAACATCCCGATATAAACATATGATACGAAAATAAACAATTTATAATTACAGTATAACGATATGTTTACTAAAAGCAAAGTTTAATGGTAATTATTATGAATAGTTTTATAACGATATGTAGCTATAAACAAAAAACTGACAACAATTGTTGTCAGTTCCTTAAAAATTCATTTAATTTATTTATTTCATTCTTTGCATCGTGCATTCCTAAATCATACATTTCTTGTAATTTTTCAGGATCTTGTTCCAGTCGTTTCATTGGGATCAATTTTGTTGGTCGTATGACAAACACCTCGCCTGCCTCTTCCAATCGGATTATTTCTTCTACTGCATCGTTATAGTTTTGATACCGATTTTTTAATCGTTTTGCAAACTCTGGATACTGCCTATAAAAGAAATCTATGATACGAGTATTTGACTTCGTTTTCCGATAATCCAAAGGTCGAGTCAAAATAACAATTAATTTCTTATAGCCTAACTTTTGTGCTTTTTTGAAGGGAATGCTGTCGCTTACTCCGCCGTCCAAGTAAAGCTCTCCCTGATAGGGAACCATTTTAGATACAAAAGGCATGGAACCAGAAGCCCGTAACGCTTCAATTTGTTCAAATCCTTCCTTGATTTGAATATATTCCGGTTCTCCGGTTTTCACATTTGTTAGTGTGGCGTAGAAGTCAATTCCTGATTGCTCAAAAGCCTCTTGATCAAATTTATCTAGTTCAAACGGAACCCGATAATAAGCAAAATCTTTGTTTACAATATCTCCTGTTCGCAGTAGACTTCGCACACTGATATAACGTTTATCCTGAATATATTGTTTGTTATAGCGTAAGGTGCGACCATGTTGTTTCGATGCATAGTTGATTCCAAAAAGGGCTCCCGCAGATACTGTAACCATTCCATCTACTTCAATGCCCTCTTCAATAAAATAATCTAAAACACCTGCCGTATAAAGTCCACGCATTCCGCCACCTTCTAAAACCAATCCTACTGACATAAATCCTTCTTCCTCCTGCTACTTCTATTGAATTTCTGTCTTTTATTATAGCGTACTCAGTAGACGAGACAAAATAGGCAAGTAGTCTGAATATTTCTTCTATTATCCTTGACGGAATTTCCAATCTTTGAGATAGTACTCTTTGTGCTTTATTTTCGAATGACAAGTTAATCGGAGGATTGGAATGAAAAGAAAAGATATTTTAATTGTGGGTTTTATGCTTTTTGCTATGTTTTTTGGTGCTGGGAATCTCATTTTCCCTGTCGCGTTAGGTTTTATGAGCGGCGAACACTTTTGGCCCGCAATTTTTGGATTTATTTTAACGGGGGTGGGATTGCCTTTAATAAGTGTCATTGTGGGCTCTATCTCTGAAAATGGATACCGAGATTTATTAAAGAAAATTCATCCTCTGTACTCTGTTGTATTCTTAATGGTCATCTATTTGACGATTGGACCATTTTTTGCCATTCCAAGAACCGCTACTACCGCATATGAGATGGGTATCGTGCCATTTTTGAATCATTCTACAGATTTGAGCTTATTTCTCTTTACAATAGGATTTTTCTTGATCGTACTGCTCGTTGTGTTAAGCCCAAACCGGTTGGCAGACAGCATTGGTAAGTATCTTACTCCCACTCTACTGATTACCATCATTATTTTAATTGTACGTGCGGTGATTATGTATGGGAGTAATGAACCACAAGTAGCCGATGGACTGTATCAAAAAAGTGAACCGTTTATGACTGGATTTACAGAAGGATACTTGACGATGGATGCGATTGCGTCTATTGCGTTTTCAATTATTGTCTTGAATGCGATTCGCGAATTAGGTGTGACCGATAAGAAGGCTCTATGGAGCGGGACGGTAAAATCTTCTTTCTTAGCAGTTGTATTGCTTGGTGTAATCTACACTGGTTTAGGTTGGGTGGGGAACCGAATGTCTGTCCCGGATGCTATCCCCGTAAATCAAAATTTAGGTACCTTTTTGTTACAGCTTATTTCCAAAGAAGCATTCGGCACATTTGGTATTGCAATGTTAGGTGTTATTGTATTCCTCAGCTGCTTAACAACTGCGATTGGTTTAATTGCAGCAGTGAGCGAATATTTCCATGGTCTCATTCCTGCTATTTCCTACAAAATGTTTGCGATTCTTTTTACTGTTTTCTCTGGATTAATCGCAAATCAAGGTTTGGATCAAGTGATCGAAACAAGTGTACCAGTATTGGGAATTATTTATCCGATTGCCATTTCTACTGTGCTGCTGATTGTAGTGAGTTTAATGATTCCTTCTTCAAGGTTTAGTTTGCAATTTCCACTGATTATTGTTGCTTTAGAAAGTGGTCTGTCCTTGATTCATAAGCAGGGATGGATGAAGATGGATTGGTTAGAACAGTTACCGCTGTATCATATTCAGTTTGAATGGGTTCTCTTACTCGTTGCAGGATATATCATCGGACAAGTAATCAGTTTGCTAAAACCAAGCCCCGTTTTAAAATTTGGTGCTCACAATCAATAGAAACGAATAAAATGGTTCTCAGTTTATACTGGGAACCATTTTATTATTTTTGCATAAACAATAACATCGTTCGATTTAGCTTCTCTAACTCATCATGAAAAATAGCGTGCCCACTCTTCTTGAAGGGAATAACAATATTTTGAGGGATTCGTTCGGCCATTTGGTAGGTGAGTTCGAATGAACAAACTTGGTCTTTTTCTCCGTGACAGATTAAGACAGGTACTTGTATTTTGGCGAGATCCTGACTGACGTCCTCTTCTCGCAGCATTAAAGCGGTAAGAATAGTCGCATAGGAAGATGCATCGAGTGCCATATTTGTCAGCCAATCTTTATAAGAAGTATATGCCTTCTCATGAAACAATTTCTTCATAAAATCCTGAATCATTTTGGGTCGGTTTGTTTGGATTTGTTCAATGATGGTAATCAGTTCTGCTTTCTTTATTCCCGTCATGAAGCTTTTATGTTTGGTAAAGGTAGGAACTGCAGCACTGATAAAAATGAGCTTCCTCACTCCCCAACCATCATGCCGAGCCATATATCGCGCAGCCACAGCAGCACCCATCGAAAATCCGACTAAAATAACATCCTCTACCGCTAAGGTATCAAGGATCATTTTGACATCATCTGCAAATGTATCATAACCATACTCTTCAATGACTAAGTCAGAGCCACCAAAACCACGCATATCAATTCCGATCACACGATATCCGCGCGGGAGAAAGTGGTTATATTGATACTCAAACATGTCATTCGCGAAGGGCCATCCATGAAGAAAGACAATGGGTTGCCCCTCACCAATATCTTGAATCATGATTGATGCTCCATGTTTTCCTTTGATCCATTTTTTCAATGCATGTGCCTCCTATTCTCTTTTCCCGTTTAGTATAATAGATATAGAGCAATTTTAGAAAGATAATACCCTAAAAGGAAGTTGGTGAATAATGACGAAAGCAAAATGGAAAGATGGACTCATTCTGATTATCTATGCATTTGCTTGTTATCAAACTGCTCTCTTGGCTCAATATGGCGACATGAAGCAACGTATACCCATCATCCTAATCTGTTTCTTCCTCGTTATTGTGTGGTTGATCCGTTATCGTAGGGATTTGATGAAAACAATTATCCTTCTGTTTGCCTTTGTAACTGTAGTGACTGGCGTCAGTATCTATCGAAGTGGAACAGACTTTGACGGCAGGCTTGCTACTGTGATTCACAACTGGCGGACACAAAAGGAAATTCCTTTTGAGGAAGAAAATATTTATTCAAATGGTCTCGACAATTTGTTAGGAAAAATCGGTGAAACGGCATCCTTGCCGGAAAATTTATATGTATATGGTTCAATCACACTCCGTTTTCAAGCCGATGGCCGACTCACTTCTTTTTATGGCACCTTATATGGAAAAAATGAAAATGGCGAGACCGAATCATTCTTCATTGATTATGACGGTAACCAAATTTTGGTGTCGCTTGACGCTTATGTAGATGATTCATATACCAAAGAGAAAGAACTTCAGCCCCTTCTAGATGCTTTTTCTTTCTTGGATTTTGAAGCAGCAATTGCCCAATGGGATGATAACGAATACGAAATATATTACGAAGGCATGCGAAATTGGGGGAACTTTACAAATGGGATTGTTTACTTCGATGAAGGTGGAATAATCGGTGATTTGGCGTTTGCTCAGAGAGAAGTGAAAGGTTATACCGTTTCTCTTCTGCCCGTTCTGGATAAAGCTGCTACACCTTTACGTTTTGTTTACTTTGATTTTACGAATCTGATTGAAAATCCATCCTTTGAAGACCCTCCTCCCATTCCAATTCCAGAAGGTGAAGATGTCTTCTTTCTAAACGAGAAGATCGGTTATCACTTGGAACCAGTGGAAGCAGCAGCTGGAAGTCGGTTCTATGTCCTAAATCAAACAATTGATGGCGGGAAAACATGGGAACAGATAAATCCGAATCCATTTTTGAGTGATGCAGGAGTTTCAGGCGGAATAACTTTTCTCAATGAGCAAATAGGCTTTATTATTTTAACCCACAATGGTGGAACGGAAGCAGACTTGTATCGTACAACTGATGGGGGAAATACATTTGAAATGATTCCCTTGTCCATCGAAGGCGTAGTGGAGTTACCTTATTTAGAAGGCGATTCACTGCTTTTACCCGTTCATGGTGAATTTGAAACCGTATTGCTCGAGTCTGCTGACGAAGGGTTTACGTGGAAATAAAATAAACTGGAGGCTGAGAAAAGATCTCAACCTCCAGTTCTTTTTATTTAGAGAATAATTTGTTCCGTTAGTGCTTTCGGATAAAAGACCCTTCCATCTTCCATAATGACAATGCCACTGAATCCAGGCATTTGATCCAGAGTGGAAATAATTTGTTGCGGCGTCTGACCAAATAAACGGGTCGTCCAAATTTCCCCGTCCACTGATTTATCGGAAATAACGGTGATGCTGGCAATATCGGTTTCTAATGGATAGCCTGTTTGTTGGTCGAAAATATGATGATACCTCTTGCCCGCTACTCTGAATGTCCGCTCATAAATTCCTGAAGTAACAATCGATTGGTTTTTCACTTTAACGGCCGATGCCAACTGTCCCCGTTCTTTCGTTGGATGTTGAATCCCAACTCGCCAGTACCCATCCGAATGATTCGGTCCATCTCCGTAGGTAACCACGTTCCCCCCTAAATCAACCAAAGCTGACTCTACTCCTTCGTCAATAAAGTCACTTAGGATTTGATCAGCAAAGTATCCTTTCGCAAGTGCACCCAGATCAATCGCCATCCCCTTTTTCTTCAAAAAGACGGTTCGATTTTTTTCATCTAAAAGAATATTCTTTGGTTGGATCAGTTTGAGTCTTTGTTTAATTTCTTTCTCACTTGGTAGCTTTGCATCATCAAAACCAATGCGCCATAATTGAACCAAAGGACCAATCGCAATATTTAAGGCGCTGCCTTTTGCCAAGCTATGCTCTTTCCCAATCTGAATCAGCTCAAATAAGTCTTCATCCACTGCAACAGGTACAGTGCCCGCTTGCTGGTTAATTTTATTTACATCTGAATAGGCATCATTTGCGCTGAACCGTTGTTCAAAATCTTCCAGTTTTTTTTCGGCTTTTTCCAGAAGTTCAGTTGGATTTTCATGACGAATCCAAAGCTGAATGACTGTGCCCATTAAATGAATGGTACGTTGTTCTTGTTTCATTTTAATTCTCTTTTCTGTAGAATGATTTCTTCCACTTTACCATATTTTATTTGCTTTCAACATGGTTTCTACTTATTTACAGGTTTTCAATCCAATTAATTGCGTGCTGCTATAATAAAATTATATGATAATGAAAACAACACAAAGGAAGGAGTCTTCCTAATGATTCATATTGGACTTACTGGCTGGTCAGACCATGACTTGTTGTCTTCTGACCCTAAAAGGAAATTGATTGACTATGCGGGACACTTTCCAGTTGTAGAATTGGATACAAGTTTTTACGCAATTCCCCCAGAAAAAAATGTGCGTAATTGGATAGAAACTACCCCTAAAACTTTTCAATTTATACCGAAGGCTTATTCTTCCATGACGACACATAAGAGCAAGTTTCAAGATCGTCCAATCGAAGAAACCTTTGAAATTTATAAGACTGCTTTTCGTCCAATGGTAGAGAGTAACAAAGTAAAAGCTTTTCTATTTCAATTTCCACCCAATTTTTCTTGTAAACGAGAGCATGTAGAGTATATGCGGCTCGTGCGCTTACTGATGGAGGACATGCCGATTGCGATTGAATTTCGCCATCGCAGCTGGTTCAGTGATTCATTCAAAGAAGGAACATTAAATTTCCTTCGAGAAATGAACTTCATCCATGTGGTTGTCGACCAACCGCAAACACCAAATAATTCTGTCCCCTTTACGCCGGTTGCTACAAATCCAGATAAAACGTTTATTCGTTTACACGGACGCAACTATCAAGGTTGGTTGGGCGATGATGCAAAAGACTGGCGTACATTCCGCACCTTATATGACTACACGGAAGAGGAATTGACTGAAATTAAACAGGCTGCATTGGATTTGGAAAAAGAATCCGAAGAAGTTACGGTCATTTTCAACAATAACTCTGGTGGACATGCGGCTCAAAATGCTAAAACGTTTCAAAAGTTGCTGGGAATCGATTATGAGGGTTTGGCACCTCGGCAATTAGATTTATTTTAACAAAAGAGGAAGGGATTCAATCCCCTCCTCTTTTTGCTTTGCCAAACCATTTAGCTATAAAAATGGAATTCAAATTCTTGTTTCATTTTTTCAAGATCATATCCATTCGACAATAACAGTAACAATTTCAAGCGTAATTTATCTGGAGTCAAATCTTCGCCCCAAATCACACCCATTTTTCTTAGATAAGTTTCCGACCCGATAAAGCCATACGTATCCGTCAACATACGACCATTTCTGGAGCGAGAACCCCATACAATTGGGATGCCTCTCTTAACTGCTTCTTCTATTCCAGGAATCATATTTAGTGGCGCATGTCCAGCACCCAAACCTTCAACAACCAGCCCATCCGCTCCGTTTTCAATGGCATGTCTAATCGCATTAGAGTCCTGCCCCAAATAAGCAGGAATAATTTCTACGCGCAATTCGGCAATGTTCTCCCCAATCGGATAGTAGTCTCGGATAAGTGGCTTTCGTGCCCATACAGCTCGGTTGTTACTGACATGTCCAATGTGACCAAATTCAATCGCCTTAAAAGATGTAACTGCTGTTTTATGTGTTTTAATGACATCTCGTGCAGGGATAATTTCTGAACCAAAAACGACAACTACACCCATTTCTGCTGCACGCGAATCAGAGGCCACAATAATCGAATCAATAATATTTAAGGCGGCATCTGACATCGGTAAAGAAGAATTCCGTTGGGCACCGGTAATAACAATCGGCACATTCGCTTGCAGTGTCATATCTAAGAAGTATGCCGTTTCTTGGAGTGTATCGGTTCCATGCGTAATCACAACGCCATCTACCTGTTCTTCTTTGACTGCTTTTTCAATTAATTCTTTTAACTCCACAATATCTCTAATTTGCAAATGTGGACTGGGAATATTTTTGTATTCAATTTCAATAAATGTCATGTTATCACGGTCTACATTGGCTAACTCTAGTAATTTCTTCGGCCCCAATGCGGAGTTGGCCAATCCACTTTCATCTGCTTGCATCGCAATCGTTCCACCTGTTGAGAGAATTGCTATTTTTTTCATACTCATACTCCTTTTAACGGAAAATCAATCATAATCGACGGACTGTCGATTCCTTTTTTAGTAGCGTACCATTTTTTCAGAAGATAAAAAAGGATTCGTTGATAAATTATCAAATCGTACTAAAAACCCGTTGTAAAGAGACCTTATGTCTCCTTACAACGGGAACAAAAAATAAATTTTCACCGATGAATCGTTGTCTTAGGGTCACGAACAAAAATCTTTCTTGTCTTTTTGATGGCGGCAATTCGTTCTTCTGCTAATCGATCTGCTGCAATATAAGTTGGAATTTGATCACGTTTTGCAATCGCGAATACTTTTTCAATTTGATTGTAAATATTTTCCACGGACTTACGGACACGATCGGCTTGGTACCCACCGTTAAACTCATCTGCCACTTGAATCACGCCGCCTGCATTCAAAATATAATCCGGTGTATAGACGATGCCCATTTCTTCTAATTGATTTCCGTGTCTTGCTTCAGCCAGTTGGTTATTCGCAGCACCAGCAATCACTTGGATGCTAGCAGCAGACATTTTTTCTAAATTTTCATCATTAATCGTGCCTCCTAGTGCGCAAGGAGCATAAATATCAGCCTTCATAGAAAACATCTCCTCTGGAAGCACCACCTCGCACCCGATAGCCTCAGCTCTTCTTCGAGGTTCCTCATAGAGATCCGTTGCAATGACTCGGGCACCTTCTTGACGTGCTTTTTGGGCGAGAATCAGTCCTACTTTCCCTACTCCTTCAATGATGATGGTACGGCCATCAAGAGAATCTGATATGCTCCCTCTATATAGGACACTGAATTAATTCAAGTCCTATATAGGGGGTTTTGTCATGCCTAAACGTCAAA
>NZ_JARBEA010000079.1 GCF_028863945.1 Jeotgalibaca caeni
CCTGACTGCGAGCCAATTTGAGCCGAAGGCACTCCATTACAAGGAGGAAAAGCGCCGACAAGAAGAAAAAGAAAAAGCCAAAGCGAGTTAGTCTTCGCTTTGACTTTCATTTGGTCCACCAACACTATTTGACATAGAACCGTAAAAACCAGCTATAAACGTTCCATCCTTTTGAATCAAAGTTGCTACATTAAAAAGAACCACCAACCTTAGCAAGTTGGTGGTTTTCTATGCTTTCTATTGTCGTTGCTGTTCAAATGCCACCACGGCACCAACTAAATTTGCATCATTATGATAGTGACAAGGGACAATGTCATACTCCACATCTGTTGCGTTTACCCGAATCAGCTGCTGTTTAATCTGGGCGGAAACTTCATTAATCAAATCATGACGAGTTGATATGGCTCCGCCAATGATTACCTTATCTGGATTAAATGAAACGAGCAGGACTTGAATTCCTCTCGCCAAACTGCTCTTCAATCCCTCTACATATTTTAACGCAATAGAATCTTGATTTTCCGCGTTCTGAAACATCTCCAACCCACTAACTGATCCAGGTGGCAGACCCACTTCTTCCGCATAGCGAGAGGCAACCCGAACTGGGCTTGCTAAATCACTAAATGTATGGTCTTCTTCCAATAGCATGAAGCCGAATTCTCCACCAAAAATGTTGCGTCCTTTCACTAGTTCTCGGTTCAAGATAACAGCTCCGCCGATACCCGATCCAATAATAATAAAAAGGGCATTCTCTACATCAGCTGCTGCACCATGAAACACTTCAGCTAGCGCGGCACAATTTGCATCATTTTCAATTGATACAGGAACACCGAGAAGTTGTTCCAACTCAGCCCTGATTGGAAAATGATGGACATACGGAACCGCACTAAATCCATATATGATGCCCTCTTCTGCATGAACAGCTCCTGGACAACTGAATGCCGCCCCTTCCATTTTCTTCCCAGTCGTTTCTTCCATCCATTGAAAAACTCTTGTGATTTCTTCCTTCATTTCTATCCATGTACTCGGGGTAGAAAATTTATTTTGTAAATAAATTTTTTCTTCATCCCAGACACCATACTTCACTGCGGTTCCGCCAATATCAAATACCGCCAAGACCATTTCTTCACCTTCACATTCTAATTAGTCTCTCGTCAAAACTAGTTGAACTGCAAACTTATTATAATGATGAACGGAAATAGAATACTCAAACGTGATTCCCGTATTCAAGTATCCTACTTGTTCTGCGATTCCTACCGGATCGCCAGGATTCATCTTTAACTTTTCGGTTTCAAACTCTGTGGCTTTTCGAATTGAGACAGTTCTGTGCGCACTTTGAATTGACAAGGAAAGATCTTCTTCAATATATTCATAAATTGATTCCATTATGTGTTTTTCCTTCAAAGAAAGGATGACATCAATCGGCATATAAATACGTTCGATAACAAAAGGTTCTCCGTCCATATAACGCAACCGATAAATATCATAGACAAAACAATCTGCTTCTACATTCAATTGCTTACAAACTTCTTCCGGAGCTTTAATGACCGAAAATTCTAATACCTCACTCGTAATTTTCTTGTCTGGATTCGAAGCAGTCGTTCCACGGAATTGATTCGCCATAATTAATCGCTTTGATTCCTCCGGACCTATGTCTTTTACAAAAGTTCCTGATCCACGACGCTTGATAATTAACCCTTCCGTTACTAAAATATCTAACGCTTTTTTTACTGTCATCTTACTAGCATCATAGAGTACACAGAGATCTTTTTCGAAAGGAAGCTGATCATTTGCCGAATATACTCCTTCTAAAATTTTATTGCGAATGTCATTCGAAATCATTACGTATTTCTTTTGCATAGATTAATCTCCTCTAGTCGCTTAGCTCTTCGCATCTCTTAATTAAGAAGATTATACAATAAAGTATATACCTATACAAGAATCCTATATTTATCACTGTATTTATTCTGCAAAGTTATCCGCTAACTCTAGTGTATTTTTTTCAGCAACTCCCTTAAACCAATATCCTGATTTCTTAATGGTCTTCACCTGTGTATGAATGTCATTAGAGATGAAGCCATAACGGTTTCGATATGCATTCTTCCATGACCAACAATCGATTGGTGTCCATAAATGATAGCCAAAACAGTTAGATCCATTATCGATTCCTTTTTTCAACCAGAAAAGATGTTCAGATATAAATTGGATTCGATAATCATCTTGAATCATATTTTCATCATCCAGATAGCGTTCTTCTCTAGAAACACCCATCCCATTTTCTGAAACAAACCATGGAATATTGCCATAATTATCGCGAATGTTAATGGCAATATCATATAAAGCTTGTGGATAAATTTCCCATCCTTTATCCACATTCATACGGCGCCCTGGCATGTCATAATGATTGTAATATTTATTTGGCATCCAATCTACCGTTAAACTATTTGGCGAAATAGATGGTTGTTTGACTCGGTGTGGGTGATAGAAATTTACGCCTAATACATCGATTGTATTCTCTTGAATCAGCAGCAGCTCTTCTTCGGTCGCCTGCCATAAAACACCATCTTTATCCAGTATCGACACGAGTTCCTCATCAAAATTTCCTTTAATAGAAGGGTTTAAGAATAGACCATTTGACCAAAGATTAGCGAAATGTGCTGCTGCTCCATCCTCTTTACTGTTTGTGGCAGGATAGGATGGTGTCAGGTTTAAGATAATCCCAATTCGGCCATCTGGATTTTTGTTTGTTTTTCTAAAAGCGGCAATTGCTTTTGCTGAAGCGAGGTTAATATTGTAGGCTACTTGCACAGCCTTTTTACCATCTACGATTTTTGGATAGTGGAACTGATATAAATATGCTCCATCTACGATTACCATAGGCTCATTAAATGTAAACCAGTCTTCTACTCGGTCACTAAATAATTGAAAGCAGCGTTCAGCGAATTTTACAAAAAGGTTAACTACATGCTTTGATTCCCAGCCCCCATACTTATGCTGTAGTTCAACAGGTAAATCAAAGTGGCATAGGTTGATAACAGGTTTAATATCATATTTTAAAAACTCATTAATAACATCGTTATAGAAACGAACGCCATCTTCATTTAATGTACCCATCTCTAAATCATCAATTAATCGGGTCCATTGGATGGAGGTGCGAACTGTATTCAATCCAACTTCTTTCATCAGAGCAATATCTTCACGAAAACTGTTATAGAAGTTTGAAGCAACATCAGGACCAACCTGATTATAAAAGTCTTCTGGTTCTATTTCATACCAGTAATCAAATACGTTTGCATGCTGTTTATTAAAGCGTCCTTCACTTTGTGGGCCAGATGTTGCTGCTCCCCACCAAAAATTTTTTGGAAACTCAATTTTCATTTATCGATCATCCTTACAATTTTATTTTTATTCATCTGCTTTCAAATGATAGAGCAGACTAAAGAAATCGCCCTCTTTTTTCTGAGCCCAATATTCATGGGCACGTCCAGTGAAATTTTTACTTAGAAGAATACCGACGTTCATTAAATCATTTCCATATCGAGTAATCCCTCCTATATGGTATGCTTTATCTTCTGCCAATCCTTGTAATTTAATTCGTTTATAAGGAGGATTTGGTCCTGCTAAGATTCGATAGTAACCAACAAGTGCTTCTTTTTTGTCCTTTGAAACAACCATCCAAGCCGTGTCATTTCCTTCAAAAGGACTTTTTAGTCGGTAGAAATCACCTTGAAGTAGAAGCTGTTGTTGCTCTTTTACCTGTGATATTTGTTCACGAATTTCTATTTTCTCATCTTCAGTTAGTTGGGTAGGATCAAGTTCATAGCCAAAAGTTCCAAATCTTGCTACATCTCCTCGCATTTTTAGAGACGTAACCCTTCCTACTTGATGGTTAGGAACAGCAGAAACATGCGCACCAATCGATGAGAGTGGATAAACCAAGGACGCACCATATTGTATTTTCAATCTTTCTACTGCATCTGTATCATCGCTAGCCCACGTTTGAGGTGCATAATATAACAATCCTGGATCAAAGCGACCTCCCCCACCAGCACAAGATTCAATTAATAAATCCGGATACTTTGCCAGAATCTTTTCATACAAATCGTACACTCCTAAAATATAGCGGTGAAATAATTCTCCTTGCTGTTCCTTTGGTAAATTACTTGAAAATGCTTCGGAAATATAGCGATTCATGTCCCACTTTACATAGTCAATACCGCTTCCTTCTAAGATTGCATCCATTTGTTGGAAAATAGCTTCCACTACTGCTGGTCTAGAAAAGTCCAAAATAAACTGATTCCGGCCATGTGAGATTCGTTTTTTGGGATCACCAATTACCCATTCAGGATGAGCTTCATAAAGAGGTGTTCCTTTTGAAATCATCTCTGGCTCAAACCAGAGACCCAACTTCATGCCTTCCTCATGCACCTTCCTCACGAGATTTTGTATACCATTTGGTAGTTTTCTCTCATCAACCGTCCAATTACCTAATGAGGTAGAATCATCGTCTCGCTGACCGAACCAACCATCATCTAAGACAAATAGTTCTACTCCTAAATTTTGGGCTTCACGAACAATTTCCATTATTTTTTCTTCAGTAAAATTGAAGTAGGTCGCTTCCCAGTTATTAATCAATATTGGTCTTGGCTCTTTGGCCCATCTTGGATTGATTAAGTGGTTTAAATAGAAGGAATGAAACGCTTGGCTCATCCCATTCATACCTTGATCACTGAATACCATTACTGCTTCAGGTGTTTGAAAACTCTCACCAGCTGTTAAATTCCATGAGAATTGGAAAGGATTAATTCCCAGCATGACGCGTGTTACTTGATAGCTGTCAACCTCTACTTGGGCGAGAAAATTACCACTATAGATTAAGCTAAAACCAAATGCCTCTCCTTGTGCCTCTGTGGTTTCGGGTCGGACTAGTCCTAGAAACGGATTATGAACATGACTGCTCGCCCCTCTCGTGCTGCTAACATGTTGAACACCCGTTAATAAAGGATTCCGTTGTACATGAGTTTCCCGAGCCCATGCACCATGTAGATGAATCATTTCATAATCTGCATCTGGAAAGTCCACATTCATACTCATTAGTTGCTCTATTGATAATGCCTCGGTCCCTGTGTTTTCCATTCTCGAACTGCGGACTATAACGGATTGATTCTTAAAAATGGTATAAAATAATTGCAAATTTAATTCAGAGTAGCGATCTTTCAGTTGAATAACGAGAGTTTCTGCTTCCTCCTCTTTAGCAAATGTGGATGGTAACCCTTTTTCAACTGTTTTTCCTTTCTGTATCGTATAATCCACGTACTCAAATTGAGAAATTTGTGCCCCGTCTGAGTACTTCACTTCTAAAGCTGGATAACGGAAATCAGTGGTGCCATATACGGGCATTTCTTGCTTAACATGTTCTAACGAAGAGGTATAGTCCCCTTCAAATTGATTATTGGAAGGACGAACTTCCCTTTCAATTAAATATGCGAATTGCGGAATATCATCTTGTTTATAATGATTCTCTTCCATTGGTGAATCACTGAAATCACCTTTACCGTAAACAGATATCTCCTGCTCTCCTTGCTCCTTTATGGATGGATGATTTCCTTCAAATTGCGTATTAAACGGATGGGCGTCTCTTTCAATCAAATAAACTGATGAATCTTGAATTCGGATCGCTTTTCCATAATAAAGCTGTTCTAAAATGTTCGTTCTTTCCATTACCCGAAAAATATAACTGATTTTCCCATTCGTTAAATGGAATGTTTGCTCTTTTTCGTTCACATAAATCAAAGTTGCCACGTAAACCCTCCTTTATTTAATAGCCTTTTCAATTTGTTCTATTTCTTCCGTGCTAAATGATATAGACGCTACAGCTCCCAAGTTATCTTCTAGTTGTGATACTCGGCTTACTCCAATGATATTTGTAGCAACTACTTCATCTTTCAAATTCCATGCCAGTGCCATTTGGGAAAGTGTTTGGTTTCTAGACTGTGCTATTTTATTCAAGTTTTTTATTTTTTCCAATGATTGATTAACTTGCTCTTTTGTCAGCCATGGATTCACTGTACCTGCTGCACGTGAGTCAGTCGGTATACCATCCAAATAACGGTTTGTAAGCAATCCTTGTGCTAAGGGACTGTATACTGCAGCATTTAGTTTCAGTTCTTTTAAGGTTGGGAACAAGGTTGTCTCTGCCCAATAATTAAACATATTATAGGAGGGTTGATGAACAATAATCGGTACGCGCCGCTCTTCTAAGAGTTGTGTCATTGTTTTGGTTTGTTCCGCATCGTAGTTGGAAAGACCAATATAGAGAGCTTTCCCAGTCTGTATAATTTGAGCCAAGGCGTCTGCTGTCTCTATAAAAGGTGTTTCATTATCTGGACGATGGGAATAAAAAATATCCACTTCTCTTAACCCCATCCGTTCTAATGACTGATCAATACTAGTCATTAGATGTTTACGTGAACCACCATTACCGTAAGGTCCGGCCCACATATCGTTTCCTGCCTTCGTTGCAATTACCATCTCATGCCGGTGTGTTCTTAAACTTTCTTTGAAAATTTTCCCAAAGTTCATTTCTGCGCTACCTACTGGGGGCCCATACGTATTAGCCAAGTCAAAGTAGGTCACGCCGGATGAGAATGCATGCTCCACAACTTCTTTTTGTGTACTATATTGTTTGATGTTTCCAAAGTTATTCCAAAGGCCTAATGATATAGTAGAAACTTCAGTCCGCTCTGTCCTAAATGGCGATACTCCATTCTTTTCGCTCCTTAGCTGTTATCGTTCAAATGTTAAGGTATTTTTGAAAAATTATGTTTAACAACTCGTTCAGCTGGCTTCCCATATAAGGCATAGTCCATATCTTCTTCAACTTTTTCGAGGGCATACAAATGTGCTTTCCAATCCCATAACCCATAGCCGCTTACCCATGACCTTTGACTGGTATGGGCAAACATATCTTGATACCAATCTTCTTGTTCTTTTAAATTAGGCTTCCCTTCTAAAGCCCAGTCGTTTGGTAAGAATTTGGCACCCGTTCGGCTAGCACATCCTACCTCGCAGAAGAAAAATGGCTTCGCTTCTCGTTCAACGACTTTTTGAATCCGGTCTAACTGTTTCGGCCATGTTCCAATTGGATAGTAACCAGATGAAGAAATCACATCAACTGCGTCCCACCAAGTTAAACGATCTTCTTGATATTTATCACAGTTATAAGTAATGAGCCCACTATACCTCAATCGCACTTCTTGAATTACGTTGCGCCATTCTGTTTCCCTACGATCGCTGTTAACCATTTCACAGCCAATCACAAACATTTCGCACTTTGTTTGTTCAGCAATGTTTGCATAATGATTGACAAATTCTTTATAGTTAGCAAACCATGCAGACCACTTGGGCTCACAAGGTACATCATAATCAAAGAAGTTGATGTGCGCGCGCCATGTTCCATCAGACACATTTAACATAGGTTTTAAGATTACCCTTAAGTCCATTTTATGGATGTATTCAATCATTTTGATTACTTCTTTGTCAGAAAGAACAGAATCTGCTTGCCAGTTAATTTCTTCTGAGTGAATCGTGTCTTGTTCCACTACGATTGGTAGGATGACCGTATTGATGGAACATCGTTCTTTTAATAATTGCAAAGACTCAAAAGTTTGCGGGTATTCCCACTCGCCTCTTTTACTCATGTAGCCAAATGTTACTCCTTTAATAAATTCCATTTTACCCTCCTTAGATATTGACTTTTTGAAAACAAAAGTATATATTTATAATGTAAACGTTATCATAATTATGCCTCATTTTATTCTTCTTGTAAAGACAAGAACCAGAAATAAATAAGAAAAAAGGAGTTTCATATGTTAACTAAATTAGCTTTTCAAAATCAATTAAAACAAAAGATATTACCATTTTGGCTCACTCAAAAAGATCCGGCGGGTGGTTTTTACGGAAGGTATACGGCAGATAGAAATGTTGACGTTTTTGCTCCAAAAGGGGGAGTAATGGCGGGAAGATTTTTATGGACATTTTCGCGAAGCTATCGTTTTTTAGGCGAAACGGACTTAATGGAGGCTGCTAACCATGCATATACATTCTTAACAACTTCCATCTTAGACCATACTCATGGCGGGGCATACTGGCAAGTCGACGCAACTGGAACAGCACTTGAAACGTTAAAACATACATATGCACAAAGTTTTTGTATCTATGGACTAAGTGAGTACGCTGAAATTTCAAATTCGACAGAAGCTATGGAGCATGCTGTGCAATTGTACCGACTGGTAGAAGAAAAAGCTTATGATGAAAAACATAAGGGATACCTCGAAGAATTTACCCGCGAATGGAATCCTAAAAAAGATAGCCAAATCAGCAGTAATCATCCACAGTTGGCTTTTACAATGAATACGCACTTGCATTTACTAGAAGCATATACGAACCTTTATCGCGGGAGCGTCAATAATTTTGTGTAAATGGTTCTTCCCTACTGTAGATTGTTTCTAATTCTCCATCGGTTGACTCAGCATTTGTTCGAGCTCGCCTTCGGCCTGTTGGAAACCTTTATGACTGCGACCTAGGAATTTTTGGTTGTAAGTATCAA
>NZ_JARBEA010000008.1 GCF_028863945.1 Jeotgalibaca caeni
CGCACTTACTGGTACATTTCTTTGCACTTAGTGGTAAAAAACAATGCACTAGTGGTACATTTTCGATGCCGTATTCATCTTGAACCACCTGATAAACGGGTTCCCGGTAGCTGCACTTCTGGCAAGAACAGGTTCTACCTGATACCTCTACACTTAAAACATGACATTTTCTGCATTTTAGGCCTTTCTTTAGATGCGAAAAGTCATATAAAGGAATATCTAGATATTTCAGCTGAGCTGAAGGATTGTCGAGTTGTAAAAGATGCATCGCTAACTCATAATCGGCCTTTGTGCTAGGAGATGAAGAGTGACGAAGATATTCTAAATGACGTTCGATTTGATTTGGCAGGATAATGGGGTCGGTTCGTTTCACTTGTTTCAAGGTGAAGTCGGGATTCGTAAAAACAACCCAGTGCTTAATCTGAAAATGTTTCCCTCTAAGTAACTGCTTCAATGCAATAGCGTTATCGGATGCTTGATGAAGAGGATTCTTAATTTCAAAATGATGTGGATAAAAAAACTGGTCGTCTTGAAAGTAGCAGTCACCTTGATAATTCTTCACTTCAAACAGATAGATGGTTCCATTGCAGATAGCAATTGTATCAATCTGGATGTTATTGAAACGAAAGCCTGGAAGAATATATGCATCCCAATCACTTCTTTTTTAAATAATAATCCAATTTTTCTTCACCAATTAACCCGCTCTCTGCACGATCCAATATACTAGAGTACTCGTAAAGCAATTCATGCCTTGGCTTCAGTACCCTCAATAATGATACTTGAACAGGAATTTCTCTTCTTTTAATAAACATATCTTTCCTCCTTTACCTATAAGATACGTAAAAAAAGTGAATTCCCTTTTCAAAACTAAAGGATATCCTAAGAATCCCCATCGGTTCGTTTTTTCTTCCTGTAGAATCTGTTATAATAAGGCAAACTGGACTGGAAGGATGGTACGTATGCAGAAAATTAGAAAAGCAGTTATTCCAGCAGCTGGACTAGGTACAAGATTTTTGCCAGCTACAAAAGCAATGGCAAAAGAAATGATGCCGGTTGTGGATACGCCAAGTATTCAATTTATTGTAGAAGAAGCGATTAAGAGTGGGATTGAAGATATCCTCATCGTTACCGGAAAAGGGAAAAATGCAATCGAAGACCATTTTGACGCAAATTTTTCGCTCGAGGAAAACTTGAAAGAAAAGGGCAAGGATCGATTACTTGAGACTGTAAAATCAACTACGATTCCTTCCATTCATTATGTGCGCCAAGCTTATCCAAAAGGCTTAGGGGATGCGATTCTCCAAGCTGAAGCGTTTATTGGGGATGAGCCTTTTGTTGTACTATTGGGCGATGATATCATGCCAAATGATGTTCCGTTAACAAAATGTCTAATGAATGTCTATCAACAACAGGGCAAAGGTGTAGTCGCGACCGTCCGCATTTCAGAAAATCAAACGGATCGTTTTGGTGTGATTGATATTGATAAAGAAGTGGGCGAACAAGTTTACTCCATTAAGAGATTGGTAGAAAAACCAAAGGCCAAAGAAGCGCCAAGTGATTTGGGAATTGTAGGCAGATATTTGCTGCTACCAGAAATCTTTGAAATTTTACGTAATCAAGAGCCGGATGCTGGAAACGAAGTCCAGTTGACCGATGCGTTGGAAACATTAAATAAAACCAATCAACTAGTAGCCTATGAATACACAGGTAAACGGTACGATGTTGGGGATAAGTATGGCATGTTGTTGGCGAATATTGAATATGGGTTACATCACGAAGAAACAAAAGATAAAATGAAACAATACGTAAAAGAACTAGCAACTGAATTAAGAGAGAGAGATGCAAAATGAACATTACTGTAGTCGGAACCGGATATGTAGGATTATCAAATGCCATTTTATTAGCACAAAACAACAAAGTGATTGCTTTGGATGTTGTAGAAGAAAAAGTAGAGTTGATTAACAATCGTAAATCACCGATTGTAGATAAGGAAATCGAAGAGTATCTAGCAACTAAGGAACTGGATTTGACTGCAACAACAGACAAGACCCAAGCTTATCGGAATGCAGATTTCGTTATTATTTGTACACCAACAAATTATGATGATAAAAAGAACTTTTTTGATACCTCTACAGTAGAGAGCGTGATCGAAGATGTATTAGAATATCGACCAAGTGCGACCATGATTATTAAGTCAACCATTCCCGTAGGCTTTGTTCGAAAAGTAAAGGCAGAGTATGAAACAGATAATATTATCTTCTCACCAGAATTTTTACGTGAAGGAAAAGCATTGTACGATAACTTGTACCCATCACGCATTATCGTTGGTGAAGAGTCAGATGTGGCAAAACAATTCGCTGACCTTTTAGTAGAAGGCGCCGTTAAAGAAGACATTCCCGTTCTTTTCATGAATTCAACGGAAGCAGAAGCCGTGAAGCTATTCGCAAATACATACTTAGCCTTACGTGTAGCGTACTTCAACGAACTGGATACCTATGCAGAAGTGCGTGGACTCGATAGTAAATCAATTATTGAGGGGGTTGGTTTAGACCCTCGTATTGGTATGCATTACAACAATCCTTCATTTGGATATGGTGGATACTGCTTGCCAAAAGATACTAAACAGCTTCTTGCGAACTATGATGATGTTCCAAACAACTTGATTGAGGCAGTTGTAGAGTCGAATCGTACGCGTAAAGATCATGTAGCAGATATGATATTGCGTAAACAACCAAAAGTAGTGGGAATTTACCGTTTGACCATGAAATCTGATTCCGATAACTTCCGTTCTTCCTCTATCCAGGGAATTATGAAACGAATCAAGGCAAAAGGAATTGAAGTTGTTGTATACGAGCCTGTATTAGAAGAAGAAACGTTCTACAATTCTCGGGTCATTCGTGATTTAGAAGAGTTCAAGCAACTTTCTGATGTGATTGTATCGAACCGAAATGCGAAAGAATTAATGGACGTACAAGAAAAGGTGTATACACGCGATTTATTTAATGAGAATTAGGAAAGATTAGAGGGATTACTTGTGTCAGTAGAAAATGCAAAAAAAGTCTCGTTTATTATGCCAGTCTATAATGCAGCAGATTATTTGAGGCAAAATGTAGATTCCATCTTAAATCAAGATTATCAAAATATAGAGGTGATTTTAGTAGATGATGGTTCTTCCGATGACTCTGCTGTAATTATCAAAGAATATATGAAAAATGATAATCGTGTTGTAGGACTCTTTCAAGAAAATAGTGGAGCTCCTGCCGCTAGAAACAATGGGATGGACTACGCTACAGGTGACTATATTCAATTTGTTGATTCAGACGATTATCTTGCAGACAATGTATTAAGGAAGATGGTAGAAGCAGCGGAACAAACCGAAGCAGATATCGTTATGGGCTGGTACGATACAGTCAATGAAGCAGGCGAATTTGGGAAGACGGTAACTCTTCCAGTTGAGGCTGGAACATACAACGGGCCAGAATTGCGCGAGACTTTTTCTCTTGCCACTTCTGTACCCGGAAATAAATTACTCTCGGCAAGAATGGTAAAAGAAAATGAAATTTACTTTGCAGATTTAAGACAAGCCCAAGACTTAAATTATTATTTGAGACTCTTGTTATTTGCACAGAAGATAACCGTATTGGATACAGTAGTTTATCACTACCGAGTTCGAAGTGGGAGCATCAGCCACTCCTATTCATTAGTGATCTTGGAGACGATTAAAAGTATTGAAGATGCAGAAGCATTCTACAAAGAACGCAATGCTTATGACAGTCATCTCTTTACCAATTTGAAATTTAAGCATTATACGTTCCAATTACAGAAAGTACCACAAATAAAAAATAAGGCAGATCGAAAACAAGCATTTGCTGCTTTTAAGCAAGAATTTAAACGATTGGATTCATCGTTGTTGCTTCCACAATTCAAAGGGAAGGCACTACTGATCAATCGCTTAAAACTTGTTTTAAGTCCAGTATATAATAGTGACCTGTATACGAATTACCAAACTAAGAAGGCAAAGAAAAACGTAGTAAGCTGATTAGCTTGTATTAAAGGAGAATCTACTTGAAAATCGGGATTGTAATTCTAAATTATTTAAATTGGCACGATACAGTAGAGTGCATTGACTCATTAGCAGACCAAACCTTTCATGAATATGAGGTAGTAATTGTAGACAATGCTTCCAAAAATGAATCCTTTGATGAGCTGTACAGTCGCTACGGAAATGAAGAGAACATTCATCTCCTCCAGTCGAATGAAAATTTAGGTTTTGCTAAAGGAAACAACATTGGTATTTTGTATTGTAAAAAAGTGCTAGGCATCAAGAACATCCTCGTTATGAACAACGATGTTTTATTTACTGATCCCAACTACTTAGCTTTCTTAGCGAGTCAATCAATTGATTCAAACGTGGGAGCAATGGGAACCAGAATTATTGGTAGCGATGGAGGGAACCAGAACCCATCCGCTATATTCCATCCATCATTTAAGGCAGTATTCCGAGAGTTTTCATTTCCCTTATTAAGAAAATACAAACTCTCCGGGGTTTTAAACGTGGGACGAGTGATCAAGAGAAAACTTAAGAAACAACCTGCTGTTGCAGAAAATAAACCTGTATCTGTTTCTAATCAACCCTTTACACTCCACGGCTCTGTCTTATTCTTGACAGAAAACTATCTAGAGAAAATGGATGGATTCTATCCGGGAACCTTCCTCTATTATGAGGAAGAAATACTGGCTTTAATCTGCTATAAGCTTGGCTTGAAATTAGTATATCTTGATGAAGTAGAAATTTATCATAAGGAAGATCAATCATCCAAACTCAGCTTCAATAATGAAGTGGGTATTAAGTATGAAATGGGACGAAAAAGTGTCCGTGCGGGGATGAAAGTAAGCTTGATGAAGATTGATAAGATACGTGCGTACACGAATCAATATCCTTATTTATTTAAGGTAAAGAAATCGGGCGAAGAGAAATCGTATCAATTCAATGGAGGATAGACAATGAAAAAGTTAAAAATACTTCATTATATTCCTGGCTTCAATACAGGTGGAATTGAGAGTGTCTTTCTGAATTGGTATCGTCATCTTCCTTCTGATGCAGTTGAGTTCGAATTGTTAGTACGGAACTATAGCCCTGATTCGCCGTTATTAAAAGAGTATCTTGAGTTAGGCGGGAAGCTCCATACATTGGATACGCCATCGTTGAATATAAAATCAATGATGGCTTTCTATCGTAAGGTAAATCAATTTTTTGCTAAACATCATGAGTATGACTTTCTACATGTTCACGTCGCAGACGATCCATTTGTGATTCAAACCGCTAGAAGAAGGGGAATAAAAGCGGTAGGGATTCACGCACATACAACCGGTTATAACGAAAGCTATAAGAGTCAAGGATTAAAAGGAAAAATACGCAACCATAATGTAAAAGACGCCAGGTATCATCTAGCGATCACAAATGCAGCCGCTGCTTGGATGTTTCCAGAAAAGAATGACGTACAGATTATCCATAATGGCATTGATGCCGCTCAATATGCATTCAATGCAGAAAAAAGAGAAGCTGTCCGGTCACAATTACAATTAGACAACCGGTATACAATCATGCACGTAGGTCGTTTTTCTGAAGTGAAAAACCATCTGTTTATGCTCGAAGTATTCGAAAAAGTGAGAGTACAGATTCCTTCCAGTGTACTTGTTTTTGTTGGAGATGGCCCTTTGTATTCAGAAATTAGAGAAGAAATTACGAAGCGGAATCTTGAAAAAGATGTTCTCTTATTAGGGGCTCGTGGAGATGTTCCTGAATTGTTGCAAGCTGCGGATGTTTTTTTATTGCCGTCTAAATTCGAAGGATTGGGGTTGAGCGCAGTAGAATCTCAATCAGCCGGGTTACCAACACTCGTTTCAGATCAAGTGCCGAGTGATGTGGCCATCACCGACCTTGTTTTTTTCTTGCCTTTAGATTCGTTGAGTAGATGGGTAGAAGTAATATCTGATTATAGTCAGGTTAGGGAGCGTAAGAATACATATCAAGATATTGTCGATGCTCACTATGAGATTCATCAAACGATTAAAGACTTAATTGATTTCTATCAAAAGATCATATGAAAAGGAGGTGTATGTTTGGATTTACAAGTATTAGTTGCCACCATGAATCAAAAAGACGATGCGCTCATTGAACGAATGAATCTTCAGTCCGATGCCATCATTATTAATCAGACGGACACGCACAATTATGAAAAAGTAGAAAGAAATGGGAAGACGATTGAAATCTATTCTTTTGCTGAACGCGGAGTAGGGTTAAGCCGAAATAGTGCCTTAATGCGGGCCAGTGCTGCGCATGCATTATTAGCGGATGATGATATGGTTTATGTGGATGGATACCCAAAGTTAGTGGAAGAGCAATTTAAGAAGTACCCGGATGCAGATGTATTAATTTTTAATCTGGAGGAAGAAATTCCCACTCGCTATATCATTCGACAGCCTTTTCAAGTTTCAAAAAGAAACTATATGCGTTTCGGAGCTGCTAGAATTGCATTCCGACCAGAAAGTATCCATAAAAAAGGTATTTTTTTCCATCTGCAGTTTGGCGGGGGAACGCCTCATAGTAATGGAGAAGATACTATTTTTCTAAGGGATTGTCTGGAGAAAAGATTGAAAATTATGGCAGTTCCCGTTACGATTGCTAAGTTAACTGAGGAGAGGGAGTCTACTTGGTTCAAAGGTTATAATGAAAAGTATTACCGTGATCGTGGAGCACTATTTAAAACTCTCTCCCCCAAACTTTATCATTTATTGATTCTGCAATTTGTTGTGCGTAAATATCAACCGAATCAAGGGATGCCGTCCAGACAGGAGCAAATCCGTTACATGATGGAAGGCGCTAAAGAAATGTAAAAACGTTTGGAGGCAACCGATGAAAAAGCTGGTCTATGTACTTGTGTTCTCTGTTTTTCTAGGGACACAAATATTAGCAATTGATATAGGATTTAAGTTATCCTTGTACCGTATTTTATTTTTGTTTATGCTTTATCTCTTTGGTATACAGTTTCTCAATAATGATTCACGCTTACGCTTCTATCCTCGTAAATTAAGCAGTACCTATACCTCGTTTTATTTTATTTGGCTATTATATTCACTAATGTCCATTGCTTGGAGCGAGAGCTTGACGGGTTGGATTAGGGCGAATATATTCATTGGGATTGGGGTATTTTCCATCGTATTCATCCATTTGTTCGTGAAGGAGAAAAAAGATGTACTCCGCTTATTTCAAAGTGTTGTAGCTGGGGTTACCTTACATATTCTATTAGGGTTGAGTGAGTTGATCACCGGGAATTACTTTTGGGCCAGCGATCACTTTATGACGAAATATCGTCCTGGTTCACGGAATATTCTCACACGTATTCCAATTTCTATTTATCCTAATGAAAATGATTATGCAACGATGTTACTGATGGGTTCATTCTTTATTCTGTTCCTATTTCGACATGCCAGAAATGTTTATGTGAAAACAGCTTATCTCGGTTTATGGCTATGCTGTTTCTGGTTGATTTATCAAACAGATTCCCGTGCGAACTTATTAGCATTTTTCATCGGAATGGGTGCGATGACTCTGGTTTATTTTGCTAAAGTGATAACTCAAAGAGGATTTTTCATAGCTTTAGGCGGTTTAACAGGAGCAGGAGCTGTGTTACTTGTGGTAAGTGCTTCTCTAAGAGGGCAAGTCGTTGCTATTTTGCAATTAATTGCTGGCAGGGTAGAGTTTGATGGCAGTTCAAACCATGAACGTGTGAACTTAATTAAAAATGGCTTTTACTTTTTGAAAAATTCGTTTGGGTTCGGCGTAGGGGCTGGAAATATTGAGCACTATATGAAAACAAAATCGATTCTGCCAACTGATGGGATTAGTAACATGCATAATTGGTGGATGGAAATTTTGACTGGATATGGTGTTTTAATTTTTGTTATTTATCTACTGGTTTATATCAGTATGATTCGAAAGGCTTATCAGTATTACAGGTACAGCGAAGATGCTTTTATTAGAAAAGCATCACTTTCTATTATTGGATATCTTGCTGCCTTTACTCTTTCCTCTATTTCTTCAGCAAGCAATATTATTAATGAGTGGCAATGGGTAGTCTTTGGTGTCATCATTGCCTTCTTTTCTTATTGTGAATCGCTAGGGATACAGAAAAAAGTGGTAGAAGCAGAAAAAAACATTAGGAGGACCTCATGGATAGTCACACATTAGTAAAAGAAATGAAGAGATTGCTTCGCAATCAGAAGAAACAGTTCATCACATTCACATTTATATTCCTAACGTTGCTTTTACTGGTACAATTCATTCCGTTGTTGATCCGTTACCAAGCCGAACAGAGTGAGGCGCAAGAAGAAACAACGAGCATGTCTGGAACAGAAAAGCCAGCTGTTTTTGAAATGTATATCGAATACAATGACGGTGGGGTCTATACAAACACATTATTGCTTGAAGAGGCTATCAAAACCGACACGAATATCGAAGCGATAGAAGAAGCGACAAATGTTGAAATTAGTGATTTACTAGATGTTGAAAAAGAAACAAACTATCCGAAAACAGCACGTGACCGTGGAGTGCTGGGAGCATCTCGTAATGAAGCTTCTAACATTTGGGTATTCAGTTCCCGAGTAGGAACGGAAGAAGAAAACGTCCGTGTCTTACAATCGGTTTATGAAATGATTGAAAATGGAGAAATAAGCTTGCTTCAGAATAAAAATACCTATGTTATTTCTGAACCAAGAATCTTAACGGAAGAAGAACTGGCAAATCCAGAAGCGTTGATTGAAGTTGAAGGATCAGTAGATCCATTTAGTATTCGTAACATTGCGGTATCTTTTATCATTGCAGTGATTGGTGGAGTAGCTGTGGCTTTCTTCGCTACCCTGACGTTAACATTCTTTAGCAAGAAAATTAAATATGCGTTCAACTACAATTGGAATGAAGAAGATACCTTTGTTTTATTAAACAGCCAAGATCGTGATGCGATTCAGCATACCTCTGTTGTTCCTGCTTCTCGTGAGAGAGTACTTTTGGCTCAAGATGCCGATAAGATGAAGGATACGAGCGGGTTACGGGTATCCGAACATGTTCTGCAATTGGATAACCAATTGGAAGTTGAGGAAGTTGTTCTCTTCGTTCAACCAAACATTACGGATAAGACTTGGTATAATCAGCAAAGAGAGTTGTTAAAGCTGTATCATGCTCCAATAAAGATTATTCAACTTAATGAGGAGTAGAGAATTCAATATGAAAAAGAATGTAGTATCCATTGTTTCGCCTGTTTATAAAGCAGAACCCTTTATTGAACGTACCATTCGTTCCGTTATGAACCAGACTTACAAAGATTGGGAATATATTTTAGTCGATGACTGTTCACCAGATAATAGTGAACAAGTCATTCGAGCTCTTATGGAAGAAGACAGCCGGATCAAATATGTGAAGCTGTCTCAAAATGAGGGAGCAGCGGTGGCTCGTAATACGGGGATTGAACATGCGAAAGGGCAGTTCATTGCTTTTATTGACAGTGATGATGTATGGAAGCCGCAAAAATTGGAACGCCAGATTACTTTTATGAAAGAAAATCAGTATGGGTTCACTTATACAAACTTCGAATTGGTGTCAGAGAATGAAGAGGTAATCAGTCCTTCTGTTCCGTTGCCGGAGAGATTAGATTATAAAGGTCTCTTGAAGAATACGGCGATTGCCTGTTCAACGGTAATCATTGACCGAGAAATCATTGGAGATTTCCGCATGCCATTAGTGCGAAAAGGTCAAGATACGGCAACTTGGCTTCAAATATTAAGAAAACATGATTATGCTTATGGTTTGAATGAAGTATTAGGTAAATATCGGCAAGTAAAAGGTTCGATCTCTAGCAATCGTATTGGTGCATTGAAACGAACGTGGAACACGTATTACCGATTGGAAAAATTACCGTTACCGAAAGCCATTTACTACTTTTGCTTCTATGTCTTCAATGCAATTAAGAGAAGAAGTTAAAGGAGTATAAACAAAATTAGGAGGTAAGAGAATGAAAGGAATAATTTTAGCAGGAGGTAGCGGGACACGTCTCTATCCTTTAACAAAGGCTGTGTCGAAGCAATTAATGCCAGTTTATGACAAACCGATGATTTACTATCCAATGTCTATTTTGATGCTGGCAGGAATCAAGGATATTCTGATTATTTCAACTCCCACTGACACGCCTCGTTTTGAGCAACTATTTGGTAATGGAAATGAGTTAGGGTTAAACATCGAATACAAAGTGCAAGAAAGTCCAGATGGTCTCGCTCAAGCTTTTATTATTGGCGAAGAATTCATCGGTGATGATTCAGTCTGTCTCATTTTAGGAGATAATATCTACTATGGCAGTGGATTATCGAAGATGCTGCAACGTACGGCTCAAAAGGAAAAAGGGGCCACTGTTTTTGGATATCATGTAAATGATCCAGAACGATTTGGCGTTGTGGAATTCGACGATTCCATGAAAGCTGTCTCCATTGAAGAAAAACCAGAAGTTCCAAAAAGTAATTATGCAGTAACCGGCTTGTATTTCTATGATAATGATGTCATCGAAATCGCTAAGAGTATTAAACCTTCTCCACGCGGGGAACTAGAAATTACCGATGTAAATAAAGCTTACTTGGAAAAGGGATTGCTTGATGTAGAAATTATGGGACGCGGTTTTGCATGGTTGGATACAGGAACTCATGAATCATTGTTGGAGGCTGCTCTCTTCATTGAAACGATTGAGAAACGTCAAAACTTAAAAGTAGCTTGTTTAGAAGAAATTGCATTCCGAATGGGATATATTTCAAGAGAACAGCTCATTGAGCTAGCTCAACCATTGAAAAAGAATGAGTATGGGCAATACATGCTGCGTTTGGCGGAACAATCGAAATAAGAAGGAGCGAAAATCGTGAAAGTTTTAAACACAAAATTACAAGACGTTAAAATAATTGAAATGGCAGTTTTTGGAGACCATCGCGGGTTCTTTACAGAAAGTTATACAGAGGAAAAATTTAAGGAAGTAGGCATTGATATTGCCTTCGTCCAAGATAACCATTCTCTTTCTGTAGAGCCTGGAGTTCTTCGCGGTATGCATTTCCAGACACCGGACAAAGCGCAAACGAAACTTGTTCGTGCCACTACTGGTGTCATTTATGATGTACTGGTTGACTTGCGAGTAGGGTCACCTACTTATGGGAAATGGGAAGGGTACATTCTAAGTGAGTTCAATCATCGTCAACTCCTTGTTCCAAAAGGATTTGCTCATGGGTTTGTTACATTAACTGCGAACTGCAATGTGCAGTACAAGGTGGATGAATATTACTCAAAAGAACATGATGGTGGGATTGCCTTCGACGATCCAGCCATTGGAATCGAATGGCCGATGCCAATAGAAAAATTGGTCTTATCTGAAAAAGACAAACATCATCCAACTTTGGCAGAATTTGATAATCCATTTGTGTGGGAGGAGAAATAAAGATGAATTTGTTAGTTACCGGAGGAGCTGGCTTTATTGGCAGCAACTTTGTCCATTATATTTTAGAAAAGTATCCCCATGATCGAGTGGTTAATCTAGATTTATTAACCTATGCTGGGAACATCCACAATTTGGATGACTTGAAAGAGAATCCAAATCATATCTTCGTTCAAGGCGATATCCAAAATACAGAACTAGTCCGTCATTTGGTAAAGACTTACGAGATTACACATTTTGTAAACTTCGCAGCAGAGTCCCATGTAGACCGAAGCATTCTGAATCCAGAAGTATTTGTGGAAACAAATATCCAAGGAACTTTAGCGCTTCTAAATGTTGCTAAGGAAATGGAAATTGAAAAATATCTCCAAGTTTCGACAGATGAAGTCTATGGTTCTCTAGGCGCAGAAGGATATTTCACGGAAGAAACTCCGCTAGCACCAAATAGTCCATATTCAGCGAGTAAGGCAGGCGCAGACTTATTGGTTCGTTCTTACTTTGAAACGTACGGGATGAATGTGAACATCACGCGCTGTTCGAACAACTATGGACCATATCATTTCCCAGAGAAGTTAATTCCATTAATGATTACGAATGCGATGGACGGGAAAAAATTACCAATCTATGGAGACGGTGAAAATGTGCGGGACTGGCTTCACGTAAAAGACCACTGCCAAGCGATTGATTTAGTACTCCGTAAAGGCGTAAAAGGTGAGGTATACAACATTGGTGGTCATAACGAGCGTACGAATAACCAAATCGTTGATATCATCGTAGAAAAGTTGAATGTTTCTCGTGACTTGATTGAATACGTAGAAGACCGTCTAGGCCATGATCGTCGTTATGCGATTGACCCAACCAAATTGGAAACAGAACTTGGCTGGAAGCCAGAATATACCTTCGATACTGGGATTGTGGAAACAATCGACTGGTATCTGGCAAACGAAGACTGGTGGCGCGCCTTAAAAGACCGAGCTAGTTTGAAGAAATAGGGAGGCAATCAGATGGCCATTTTAATTACAGGAGCCAACGGGCAACTAGGAACAGAACTGCGTTATTTACTGGATGAAAAAGGAATTTCTTACACCGCAACGGATGCAGACGAAATGGATATCACGGAAAAAACGGCTATTGAAAAAGTTTTCCAAGACATCAAACCAACCGTCGTTTTCCATTGCGCCGCTTATACAGCAGTAGACAAAGCAGAAGACGAAGGTCAGGAACTGAATGAACGAGTGAATGTGCTCGGTACGAAGAATATTGCGGAAGTCGCAGAAGCATATGGCGCTACCGTTTATTACATCAGTACCGACTATGTTTTTGATGGAACAAACGAAGCGGAATATGCAGTAGATGCTGAACCAAATCCGAAAAATGAATATGGCCGTACGAAGCTTGAAGGAGAAAAGCTTGTTCAATCCATCTGTTCGCGTTTTTATATTGTTCGGACTTCATGGGTGTTTGGCGAGTATGGACACAATTTTGTCTATACGATGCGCCGCTTGGCAGAAACTCATCCAACCCTAACCGTAGTGAACGATCAAACAGGTCGTCCAACTTGGACCCGTACCTTAGCAGAGTTCTTGGTTCATTTGATGGAAACAAAGCAAGAATACGGTATCTATCATCTGTCGAACGACGATCATTGTACGTGGTATGAATTTGCCCAAGAGATTCTAAAGGATACAGATGTTGAAGTCAAACCCGTTACTTCAGAAGAATATCCACAAAAAGCTTATCGTCCAAGACATTCCATTATGGACTTGAGCAAGGCAAAAGCGACGGGATTTGAGATTCCGACGTGGCAGGAAGCATTGGCTTCATTCCTTAAGACTATTTCTTTACGGTAACTTAACATAAAAGTTCAACATTACGTGCTAAAATACTGATGTTGAGCTTTTATATTTTTTTGAAAAAAAGAGGTGAAATCTAAATGTCAGCCAATGACTTTCGTTCGGGAATGTTTTTTAGTGCGATGGGAAAGTATTCGAACGTTATTATTCAGCTCGGGGTAAATGCTGTTTTGTCTCGTATTCTTACACCTGCTGATTACGGGGTTGTTTCCATTGTACAAATCTTTATCGAGTTTTTTAACTTGTTAGCGGACATGGGCTTTGGTCCTGCAATTATCCAAAATAAAAAACTGACAGATCATGATGTCCAAGTGATTTTCCGTTTCTCTATTGGCTTTGCAACGGTACTAGCAGCCATTTTTATGTTGCTAGGTTACCCAGTCAGCATCTTCTATGATAATCAAGTGTATATCCCAATCTTTGTTATTTTAGGAATTGCTGTCTTTTTCTTTGCTTTATTGGTCGTACCGAAGGCGATCATCCAAAAGAGGAAAGATTTCAAAACTGTTAATACTATTTTAATCTTTAGCGGTATTATTAAAGGGATTGTGTCCATCATTTTGGCTTTCTTAGGCTTCAAATACTATGCTATTATTTTGGGAAGTTTAGTGCAGGCAATGATGAACTTTGTTTTTTACTACCGAAAGGCAAAAGTCTCAGCCAAGGTTAAGTTTTCTTTTGAACCAATTAAGAAAATTTGGGCTTTTTCGAGAAACCAATTCAGTTTTAACTTTATCAACTATTTTTCACGTAATTTTGACAGCATTCTGATTGGACGGGTTTTCACGGAAGGGGCACTGGGTTACTACAATAAAGCCTATCAACTTTCTTTGTATCCTAATACAATTTTGGCAGGAATCATTACTCCGGTTATTCAGCCGATTATGTCAGAGTATGAGAACCGTAGAGATGTCATCAAAGATACATACTTGAAGATTACCCGAGTTCTCGCTAATATCGGGATACCGATTTCAGTGTTTTGTGCGTTTGCTGGACAAGAAATTATTTTCTTTATTTTTGGAAATCAGTGGGGCCAAAGTGTTCTTACGTTCCAAATTTTAGCTGTATCGATTTGGATTCAAATGATTGCCAGCAGTACCGGAGCCTTTTATCAATCAACGAATCGTACCGATTTACTCCTCTTCTCAGGTGTACAGTCTATGATCTTAAATGTCGTTTCGATTGGTGTTGGTGTATATCTCGGCAGTATTGAATGGGTAGCCGCTATGGTAGTCGTATCGTTTTCCATTAATTTCTTGGTTAATAATTACTTATTGATGTATCGCGTCTTTGATTCAGGGTACGGAGAGTTATTGGCAGAACTGAAAAAACCACTTGTCTTAGGTGCATTACAGATTGCTGCTTTCATGCTCCTACCCACCTTACCATTTAGTAACTTTGTTAACCTGATGGTGAAAGGAATTATTTTTGTGGCAATGCTAGTTGTAGGACTAGTAGTCACTGGTCAACTAAAAGAAATGCTGCGCGTTATAAAAAAATAAAACTAGGAAGTCCTCTGCTGTTCAACGGCAGAGGACTTTTTTGTTCATTTTTATATTGTCTTCAATTTTCTTGCCAGAAGGACTTCTATTTATGGTACACTAAATTTATTATAAACTTAAAACATTTTTGGAGGTAACTTAATAGAATGAGAGGAAGAAAATTAGCGGCCCTTTTTACTAGTTTGATGATTGGTTTGCAAACGAGCCTGCCAATCCCAGTTGCTCTTGCTTCCGAGTCTGACGCTCAAGTGAGTGAAGAAGTGAAAGATTTAACTTACTTGAAAGTGACATTCGATGGAAATGAACATTTATATCCTTTATCAGAAACAACTACGTTGAGATTTATAGAATGGAAAGACGAAACAAAAACAGCTATTCGAGCTGAGTATTTAATAACTCAACCAGATGCCCTAACTGAAACCATTCCTTGGGAAATTCCTGTTGGGGACGAAGTGGTTTCTCTAGAACATGAATCACAAGAAGTTGTCCGCTTGCACGTAACGGAATCCGAAACCTTTGAGGTAGAAGAGGTTGTTCCTGCTGTCACAACGGAAATGTACTTGCCGATTGAACTGAATGAGAATGGTTCTTCGATTGAACAAGCAATGATGATAGATGAAAATGGAATTATTTTAGAAAAGAAAGAGTTATTCCAATATGTTTTTGCAGAAGGAGAGAACCGTACGATTCTCAGCGAAGAAGAATATATTGCTTTGAATGAGAAACCAGAAGTCTCCGAAGAAGAAGTAGAGGCACCTGTTGAAGATGAAGAAGAAACAGAGGAAGTCGTTGAAGAAACTCCTATTGAGGAAGTAGAAGAGACAGAAGAAGTGGTGGAGGAAGAAGAGTCCGCACCAGAGACAGTTGTTGAAGAAGAGGTTGCTGAGGTAGATGAAGCAACGGAAGCTGAACAAAAACCATCACAACCACAGAAGGCTGCAAGAACAATGACTCCTTTCCAACTTGTTACAAGTGTGCCAACGGTTACCTATTCTACCCATGTCCAATCAAAGGGGTGGATGGCTGATGCTATAAATGGTGAAATGGCTGGAACACAAGGAATAGCCAAACGGTTGGAAGCAATAAAAATTAATATCAAAGATTCCGATTTAGGTGTCAGCTATTCTACTCATGTAGAGAAAAAGGGCTGGTTGCCAGCAGTTTCTAACGATGCGATAAGTGGGACGGTTGGCGAAGAAAAACGGTTGGAAGCCATTAAGATTAATCTAACAGGCTCCAAGGCAAGCCAATACGATATTTATTATCGCGTCCATGCTGAAAGCTATGGCTGGCTTGGTTGGGCGAAGAACGGTGCTCCAGCAGGTACAGAAGGATTAGCAAAACGACTAGAAGCTATTGAAATCATGCTAGTGAAAAAAGGGGAATCTGCTCCTGGAGACACTGCACAAACATTTATAACAAGTGATCAGACTGCGGGGAAAAACCCTACTGTTAAACCAGTCGTCTCTTATAGCTCATACGTAGAAGGACAAGGTTGGCAAACGCCGGCTCAAAATGGTGCTTTAAGTGGAACAAGCGGACAAGCAAAACGACTAGAAGCACTTCGCGTAGGAATTGAAAATATTCCGGGTGTCAATGTTCGCTATTCTACTCATATGCAAAGTAATGGATGGATGGATTGGTCCAATGGTTCCGCAATCAATGGATTGCCAGGAGCTGGAAAACGCATGGAAGCCATTAAACTAGAACTAACTGGAGAGAATGCTTCTCTATATGATGTTTATTACCGTGTTCATGTACAAAAATTCGGCTGGCTTGGTTGGGCGAAGAACGGAGAGCCTGCTGGTTCTGAAGGATACGGATTCCGTGCAGAGGCGTTGGAAGTTAAAGTTGTACGAAAAGGTGAGGCCTTCAACCGTGGAGGATCGGCATTCCGTACCGTGGATCAAGCTTCTGTTGTATATTCGACCCATATCCAAAGCCTAGGCTGGCTTGCTGAATCAAAAGATGGGAAACCAAACGGAACAACAGACCGTGCCCTTCGAATGGAAGCTTTGAAAGTTTCATTAAAAAATGATCCTTACACAGGAGGCGTGGAATACCGCACGCATGTAGAAAGTCATGGCTGGATGAATAAGGTATCCAATGGAGCACTTAGCGGAACAACTGGACAAGCGAAACGAGTGGAAGCTGTTCAATTGAACTTAACCGGACAAATGGCGCAGCAATATGATATTTATTATCGCGTATATGTACAATCCTATGGTTGGTTAGGCTGGGCGAAGAACGGAATGTCGGCCGGTACAGAAGGAATGCGGAAACGTGTTGAAAATATCGAAATCAAGCTTATCGAAAAAGGTTTGCCTGCTCCTGCTGTAAATGAATCAAAAGCTTTCAAAAAAGAAGTGCCAAAACCTCAACCGAAGAAGAAGGTTGTCTTCATCGATCCAGGTCATGGTGGATCAGACAGTGGAGCAAATTATTACAATACTAAAGAGAAAGACTTGAATATGCAAATCGCGTTCCGGGTAGAAAAGCATCTAAAAGCTGCCGGATTTGATGTCATTATGTCTCGGACAACGGATGTTTTTGTAGATCATAGTACAGAGCGTTCTAAGATGGCAAATGCTTCTAATGCAGATATTTTTATCAGTCTTCATAACAATGCAATGCCAGGGAACTCTTACGTAAATGGAATTGAAACATTCTGGTATAAATATGATCCAGAATACCAACCAGCGATTAACAAAGATAAACACAATGACCCGACAAGATTGAGAGAGAGTGAAAAACTTGCTCATGCGGTACAAAACTCTCTTATCTCAGCCACCGGAGCATATAATCGCCAAGTGCAACGGGAAACCTTTGCCGTTTTACGTGAAACAAAATTGCCAGCTATTTTAGTAGAATTTGGTTTTATGAGTAATCTGGCTGAGTTAAACAAATTAAAAACGAGTAGTTACCAAGAAACACTAGCGAAGGCTCTTACAAACGGAGTTGTTCAGTATTTCAAATAGTTTTGGATAAACAGTCAACTCGCTAGAGTTGGCTGTTTATTTCTATATTGTTCTGAACAAACTTTATTACGGTTCTATTACAAAAGTCAGTATTTCTTAGATATTGTAATTTTTTATACTATACTTTGTAAGGAAACATTCATAATTTAAGGAGGACGTTTACTGGAATGAAACGAAAAAAACATCTAATTCCAATGAAAATATTGTTCGCCACTAGTACCCTTTTTGCAAGTTCTATTAGTCCTGTGTTTGCTACTGAAGAATTAATTGTTAATCCAACAGAAGTGGAAAAGACCGAGGAGATTCCCTCCTCAGAAGAGATTCCAGCAATTATTGAAGAAAATGTGGAGTCAGGAGATGAAATTCCTGTTGAAGAAGAAAGCTCCATAGAAGAACCGGTTGTAGAAGAATCCACAGAAGAAATAATAGAGTCAGATGAGTCGGTAGAGGAAGAACCGGTTGAGCAAGTTGTAGAAGAGGAAGTCAAAGAATCACAGCCAGAACCTGCTGCTGAAGAAGAAACAGAAGCAATTGAAGAAGAAGTTCAAGAAGAAACGCCGGCAGAGGTACAGGAAGAGCTTCCTGATTTACCAGAATATAATCGCAGCGAAATTCATGAACTTGCGATGCAGATGATGGAAGAGGATTTACAATCAAAAAATAGTTCTGCAAGAATGATGCGCGCATTTTCTACGGGAATTCCACATGTGGATGATTTTATCAGCAAAATTTCCCCATATGCCGTTGAAGATAGTGTAACATCTGGTATCTTACCATCTATTACAATTGCTCAGGGGGCACTAGAATCTGCATGGGGATTAAGTGGTTTAGCCTTGGATGCGAATAATCTCTTTGGCATTAAAGCCTCCACTGACTGGAAAGGCAAAGTCTATAATGTAATAACAAGAGAATATGCCGATCCAGTTAAGGATAAAAACGGAAAAGTTATCAAGGAAGGATACTGGTACAATGTAGTAGCGCCGTTTAGACATTATAATAACTGGTTGGAAAGTATTCGTGACCATGGGAACTTCTTCACGGGAACAGAGTGGCGGAGAAATAATTACCGTCACGTTATCGGAGAGAAAGATTACCGCAAAGCAGCACAAGCATTACAAGATGCGGGCTACGCAACAGATCCAAGCTATGCGAATAAATTAATTTCGATTATAGAAACTTATCAACTTAATAAATATGATCAAGTACCTGTGTTATCAGCAGAGTATCACGTACAAAAGCATGGTTGGTTGAAAACAAGTGGAACACGCCTTTCATTGGGGCATGTTGGAGACGATTTGCGAGTAGAAGACTTACGTTTCCGTTTTCCGGACAATAATAATATCAGCATTAACTTCTCTGCCCATATTCAGAAAAAAGGTTGGGTCAATAACATTAAAGAGGGTTCGAATGCTGGAAATGTTGGAAATGGATGGCGCATGGAAGCTGTTAAGCTGAACTTAACAGGAGAAGGCGCAAAGAGTTATGATATTTATTATCGTGTTTACTCCGATACGATTGGTTGGTCAGGTTGGGCGAAGAATGGTGCACCAGCTGGTACAGAAGGATACGGTAAAAAAATCCGTTCAATAGAAGTCATCATTTCTTGGAAAGATGAAGTACCAGTAAATACTTCTGGAAAATCATTCAGCACGTATTCAACTCCTATAGTCAACTATGCCACTCAATTACAATATGATGGCTGGACATCTCCAGTGAAGGACGGTCAACTATCCGGTACTGTTGGAAAAGGCCGCAGATTAGAATCTTTGCAAGTATCTTTATCAAATGCGCCTTATACAGGTGGGATTGAGTATCAATCTCATGCCCAGACATACGGTTGGCTACCAAAAGTATCGAACGGTATGACAAGTGGAACAGTTGGAGAAGGGAAAAGGCTAGAGGCTATTAAAGTTAATCTAACTGGAACCATGGCGCAAGAGTTTGATATTTATTACCGAACCCATATCCAAACGTACGGTTGGACAGGTTGGGCCAAAAATGGTGCTCCTTCCGGATCAGAAGGATTGGGACGTAGAATGGAAGCATTACAAATTAGAATCGTTAAAAAAGGCAGCAGAGCTCCTGGCTCGACAAGCAATTCTTTTTATCGATAATAAGTGTAGCAGCAGATAACTTTCAAAAAAGTTGGTCTGTTGCTCTTTTTTTTGTTATTATTGATTAAATATAAGTATTCATATTAGAAAGGTTTGGTAAGACTTTGATAAACAAAAAAAGAGTAATGTCGACTTTCCTGACGTTTGGAATCGGGTTACTTGTTTCTTTATTAGTAGTTTTTTTATTACAATGGTTTCATTTTCAATATGATTTTGAAGCAACGCTTCATTTTTTTGATTACAAAACTCGACTAAATATCTTGCAAGCGGGAGTTGTATTCATACTATTCCTCTGGTTTTTCTTTTTAACCGCATCAACTGGGTTATCTTCCTTTTTGTTGCTTTTTATTAGCCTATTGATTGGAATCGGTACCCAACAGAAGATGCTCTATCGGGGAGAACCGCTTTACCCGAGCGATGTGTATTTCTTAAAAGACTTCGGCTTTCTTTTGGAAATGGTAGAAATCGGAATTGTCATTGGAACTCTAGTAATTCTTGCCTTATTGGTTGGAAGCCTGATTCTCTTTTTCAAAAAAAGAAAAAAACGTTCGGTAGGAAGAACAGAGAAAGTAATTCGTTTGAGTGGATTTATAATAACTTCAGGATTATTGTTTTATGCTTACCAATTTAATCAACCAGGTAATTTAATACGTGCTGCTTTTAATGAACGTACGAACTGGATTTCCTATAGTCAAGAGAAGAATTATACCGAGAACGGTGTAGTTACTGGTTTAATGTACAACTTAAAATCTCCAGCAGTTAACCGTCCAAAAGAGTACAGCAAAGAAAAAATCGAAGAAATCTATAAAAAGTATGCTCAAGAAGCTGCTAGTGTCAACGAAATAAGAACGAATGCGTTAGAAGAATACAATATCATTTTTGTTATGAGCGAAACATTCTCGGATCCAACTCGGATTGAAGGAATGGAAATCTCGAAAGACCCCATGCCGCTTTACCGTGAATGGGCAGAAAGATATCGAAGTGGGTTGTCATTTTCACAAGGATACGGCGGAGGAACCGCTAATATTGAATTTGAAGCATTGACGGGAATTTCATTGGAACCGCTGGCTTCTAATATTACAACTCCCTTTATTCAATTAAGTAATCAAATGAAGAGCTTCCCTAAAGTGACGGATTTGATGGCCGAAGCGGGGCACCACTTGACTGCCATTCATCCATATAATACAACCATGTACAAACGATTAGAAAATTACCAATCGCTAGGATTTGACGAATTCCTTTTTCAAGATGACATGACCTATACAAAGCGAATTGATGAGAATACTTTTATTTCTGATGAATCAACGTATCAGGAAGTAATGGATGTGATGAAACAGTCAGATGGGAAAGATTTTGTGCATTTAGTGACGATGCAAAATCATAAACCGTTCGTACATAAGTATGAAAATGTGGATTTTGAAGTTCAAGGAGCTCCTTATAACTTAGAAGTCGCTCACTATGCGCAAGGAATTCAGTATAGCGATATCGCATTAGATAACTTCTTAAAAGAATTAGATACAACAGAGGAAAAAACAATGGTTGTATTCTGGGGTGACCACTTACCAAGCTTTTATGGTGAAGAATTATTCGACTTGAATGGTCATGTTCGGATGCATGAGACACCACTGTTGTTTTATACAAATTTCTCCGAAGATAGTCAAAGTATTGGAACGATTAGTCCCATCTATTTCATGAATCATGTGCTGGAATTGACGAACGCTCCTATCACGCCGTTCATTGCTATGCTGGAGCGGATGGAACAAATTCTACCAGCCTTTGAAAAGGGGATCTATCTGGAGAGAGAAACTGAATTACACTATAGTCGAGCTGATTTGAGACCAAGTACACAGTTGGTAATGAATGAATATGATTTGATTCTCTATGATATTACAACTGGTAAAAACTATAGTAAGGATTTAGGATTTTATTAACCTATAAAGCGTGAGTTCACAAGTTGAATTCACGCTTTTTTATATAATTTAACGATAAAACATAGACATTTTGACTGAAAATGATACCATTGAATTATATGTTAAACAGTAAGAAGTAGAGGAGAAGGACATGAAAAAAGTTGGCTCAAGTATTATTATCGCATCATTATTATTAAATGCTGTTTCACCACTCGTTGTCTCTGCTGCAGAACTAAGTGAAAGCAATGAACAAACAAGTCCCGTTATCTCTGAGGTAACTACACCGATTATTGATCCAACTACGATCACGGTTAGTCAACAACGAGCAGCAAAAGGGGACATCCTTACGTATAGCGTTCCAGTTCCAGTTACGGATGTGGATGTAGATTCACAAGTTGTATTGACCCTTTCTAATTCTGATTCTGAATATAGTGAAGAATTTATGATGACTTATCAAGCGGAAACCAATCGCTTTGAAGCTCAAGTGGAACTGAATGATGAGGTTCCTTATGGAGTATTATCCATTAATAAAATTGAATTAATTGAAAATGGAGAGTCTCGTTCTATTTGGGCTCATGATGAAGAAACCTTTAATCTACAAGCCTATGATGTCGCTATAGTAGAACAACTAACTGTTCAATCGCTCGTTTTTTCCAAAAAGGAAGCAAAACTTGGCGATAAAGTGGATATCTTCTTAAAAATGGACAACCAAACAGAACTTCAAGATGTTACTTTGAATTTATATAACCCAGCGGTTGAGCTGCCTTATACAGTAGTGATGGAATATAATCCTGGAACTGAACAATACGAAGGATCTGTTGAAATTATTGAAGATGTCATGCCCGGTAAATGGGAAGTATCTCAAATCGAGGCATTTGATTTAGATTTTAATTACATCTTGCTTCGTGATGAGTTGGCAGCGAATAATGTAAGCCAGTACTTCTTTACCGTGAATGAACTTCAAGCAGACGAAGAAAGTCCTTTGTTACACAAAGATACGATTCAAGTAAGCCAAAAAGAAGCGCAAGTAGGCTCCACAGTAACGTATCGAGTAAAGTTAACAGATAATGAAGCAATCAAAGCTGCACATGTCCGTTTAATTCATGAAGACGAAGAGTTAACAGAAGAGAGTGGTAGTGGAATTATAGATGTACCATTTGTTTATAACGAGTCTAACGGGCTTTATGAAGCTTCTTTTACCGTTGATCAGAATACCAAACTTGGAACTTGGAAGATTCTTTATTTCCACGCAATCGATGAAGCAGGAAACCCGCTTTATTTCCAAAATGGGAATATCTACCTTGAAGATTACTACGGTATGTCTATGCAGCAATTTGATGTGGTAGTAACCGAGAAGATTCCAAATGTCATTTATTCTTCCCATGTTCAAAGCATTGGCTGGCAAGATGCGGTTCAAAATGGTGAAATGAGTGGAACTTCTGGTGCGAGGAAAAGACTAGAAGCAATTAAAATTTCGTTGGATAACCTACCAATGGAAGGAAGTATTGAATACCAAACACATGTAGAAAGCTATGGCTGGATGGATTGGGCGAAAAACGGTGATCCAAGTGGAATGGTAGGTAAAGCAAAACGTCTAGAAGCAATCCGCATCAAGTTAACTGGTGAAATTGCAGAACAGTATGATGTCTACTACCGCGTTCACGCAGAGAGCTATGGTTGGTTAGGCTGGGCGAAAAATGGAGAAGATGCTGGTACAGAAGGGTTAGCCAAGCGTTTGGAAGCCATCGAAATTCAGCTGGTCAAGAAAGGCGAGCCGGCTCCTGGTCCTACGACAAGGCCTTTTGTTATGATTAAGCCTGTTGTTTCTTACACCACACATGTTGAGAAAAAAGGCTGGCAAGATTACGTGAGCAATGGTGCCATGAGTGGCACAGAAGGCGAAGCACTTCGCTTAGAAGCGATTAAAATTACTGCTTCTGATTTAGCTTATACAGGAGGGATTGAGTACAGAACTCATATTCAATCCATCGGTTGGCAAGCTTGGAAATCCAATAACGAACTCAGTGGAACAGAAGGAGAAGCGTTACGTCTAGAAGCAATCCAGATGAAATTAACGGGTGAGCTTGCTAAGAAGTATGATATTTACTACCGTGTTCATGCGCAAAGTTTTGGCTGGCTGGGTTGGGCTAAAAATGGTGAATCAGCAGGGACAGAAGGGTTAGCTTTACGCCTAGAGGGAATTGAAGTACAACTCGTCAAAAAAGGCGGTCAAGCACCTGGTACTACAACACGTCCTTTTGTCGTAAGCAAACCAACTGTAAACTATACAACGCATGTTCAAAAACAAGGCTGGCAATCGACTGTATCGAATGGAAAAATGAGCGGAACTTCTGGATTAGGATTGCGCCTAGAAGGAATCCTGATGAATGTTTTCACCCAATCATTGTCAGGCACGATTCAATACCGTACGCATGTTCAAAAAGAAGGCTGGCAAGATTGGACAGAAAATTGGCAACTGAGCGGTACACAAGGAAAAGGCCTTCGCTTAGAAGCAATCCAAATCAAGCTTACTGAAGAAATGGCGAAGTTCTATGACGTTTACTACCGCGTTCACGCACAAAGCTACGGCTGGTTAGGCTGGGCGAAGAACGGAGAGTCAGCAGGGACGGAAGGCTTAGCCAAACGCTTAGAGGGTATAGAAGTGCGATTGGTACGAAAAGGGGAGAAGGCTCCGGGAAGTACGAATCGGGCTTTTGTGAAGAAATAAGTAGAGGAAGATCCGCGATTAGCGGATCTTTTTTTGATAAATGTTATAAAATTTATAATCTTGGTTAGTTTCTCAAGTTGAAGGATCGGGTATGACCCATTCATTATAAATGTGTCATCGGACGATTAAAATATAACTAAAAACGTCTTTTTTAATGTATTTTTTGTTTGACAACATAGAGTATAATTGTCTCATACGAAAGGAGTGTTGAAATGAAAAAGTTTGTGAAAAGAAGCGCAATAAGCTTGGTAATTATTCAATTAATGTCTTCTGGCTTAGGGATGTTTGATAGAGTAGGAGAATATACTACGTCCATTCCCGACGTTGCTACTGTAGAAGCTGCAACTCGCCCTACATTATCCTATTCTACTCATGTCCAATCTTATGGTTGGCAAAAAGATGTAAGCGAAGAAAAAATGAGTGGAACAATCGGATTAGCAAAAAGATTAGAAGGAATTAAAATTAATATAGGCAATACGGATTTAAAGGGAACGATTGAGTATCGTACTCATGTTCAAAAAAATGGTTGGATGGATTGGCAAAAAAATGGAGCGTTAAGCGGAACTACAGGAGAAGCAAAGCGTCTCGAAGCAATTGAAATTCGACTAACAGACGAATTAGCTGCTCATTACGATATTTATTACCGTGTTCATGCTCAGAAATTTGGTTGGTTAGATTGGGCTAAAAATGGAGAATCAGCCGGTACTGCAGGTTACGCCTATCGTTTAGAAGCAATCGAGATAAAATTGGTTGAAAAGGGGAATAAAGGGCCTACCGGAAACGGTCTCGCTTTCCAAGAATATGTGCCAATTCCATCTGTTTCATATCGGACACAGATTCAATCTATTGGTTGGCAGAATTATAGAAAAGATGGTCAAATGAGTGGTACTTCAGGACAAGCTAAACGTCTGGAAAGTATTAAAGTTAAATTATCAAATTTACCATATTCTGGAGGAGTAAAATACCGCACTCATGTTGAGAAATATGGTTGGATGGGCTGGAAAACAAATGATGCTTTAAGTGGAACCGTTGGTGAAGCTAAACGCTTAGAAGCAATACAACTTGAACTAACTGGGGAAATTGCTAAACATTATGATATTTTTTACAGAGTACATGCTCAAAGTTTTGGTTGGCTAGACTGGGCTAAAAATGGTGAAGAGGCAGGAACTGCTGGTTATGCAAAAAGGTTAGAAGGAATTGAAATTAAGTTAGTAAAAAAAGGTGAACCTGCTCCAGGGAAAACCAATAATCCTTATTTAGAAAAAAATGTAAAAATTGAGAAAAAGACAGTAAAAGCTAAAGAAAAGGAAGTTGCTTTCAAAACGATTGAAGAGAAAGATAGTACAATGCTTGAAGGTGAAACTAAAGTTACTAAAAATGGAGCTAATGGCTACGATTCCGTAACCTATGAAATTACTTATAAAGCTGGGAAACAAACAAGTAAAAAAGAAATATCTCGTGAGACAATTAAGCCACAAGATAAAGTAATTAAAGTTGGAACGAAAAAAGTAATAACAGTAAAGAAAGAAACGGTAAAAGAAAAGATTTTACCTTTTGAAATAGTTGAAAATCTCGATGATACGCTTGAAAAAGGGAAAACAGAAGTTATACAAGAAGGTAAAGATGGCTTCGACACAGTAATCTATGAAGTAACTTATACTAATGAAAAGGAAACATCTAAAAAAGAAATTTCTAGAGAAACCACTTTACCTACTAATAAAATTGTAAGAATTGGAACAAAAGAAACAAGAGTAGACAATGTTGTAATATATGAAAATTATATTCCGTTCCCTAGCACTACTTTTTATTCTAATTTACTAAAAAGTGGAGAAATAAGAAATATTCAGAATGGGTCAGAAGGATATGATGAAGTTACAAAAGAAGTAACATATATAAATAACATAGAAGTTTCATCAAAAGAAATCAGTAGAGTGAACTACGAACCTATTTCTCAAATTACAGTTCAGCAAGCTACGGATAGTATTGCTGCTATTGGACCAATTAAAATTAATACTTTATCCATTGAAGAAGAATTACTTTATCTGGATGAATGGAATTCTAATAAGTTAACCATGCATGCAGAAGTTAATGAAGAAGAAGTTTATAAAATGTTAGTAACTTATTCTCTTCCTAATGGTTGGGATAAATCATCTGAATTTCTTAAAATAGATCAAGGAATTTATGAAGCAACTATTGATGCTTATCCATCCTACATGGGCGTGGGGGAAGGAAAATATACAGTAGAGAGTATTATTGTGACAGATATACACGGATCTGTATCAATTATTTTCCCTGAAGGTGAAGCATTTGGTATAAACAATATAAGTGCTGATTTAAGTAGGGCAGAGTTTGAAGTACAAAAACGACCACTTTTACTTACGGATCCTCGGGTTGCGGCAAACGGCATTACTGTTCAAATAACAGATATTTCTTATATAGAGGGTGCTGATTCAGATCAGTTTACGATTTATTACACCGAGACTAATACTACTAATCAACGTATTAACCAAGAAACTTTTAAACTGTATCTAACAGATGGAACGAATCAGCCGCAGTATGGTTTCTTTAATAATTTAATGCCAGGTCAAAGCTTATCAAGAAGTTATACATTCAACTTATTGAAATCTGAAAAACCAAGTATCTTAGAGTATGGAGATACGTTCTTTAATGGGAGCCCTTCAGAAATTAATCCGCAGTGGGATGTAGACGAAGTTGGTTATACTTATTAAATATTGCGTAAGAGAAGTAGGGAGTTTTCCTTATTTCTCTTTTTTTTTATAAAATTAACGAAAAAATATACTAGAGCAAAAATAATATTTTCGATGTTACAATATGTTAAGATAACTCCATATGAATGCCAATCACAGGAGCTGAACACCTTGCAAAAAGACCTAATATCCATCATTATCCCATGCTTCAACGAAGAAGAAATGGTGCCGCTTTTCTATGAAAAAATATTTGAAATCATGGAAGGCACCGCCATAGTAGATTTTGAGCTATTATTTATTAACGATGGATCATCTGATCAAACGTTATCTATTTTAAGAGAACTCGCCACAACTGATTCGCGCGTGCATTATTTTTCTTTTTCCCGCAACTTTGGTAAGGAAGCAGCCATCTATGCCGGCCTGCAGCACGCGGAGGGCGATTATGTGGCGGTGATGGACGTAGACTTACAAGATCCGCCTGAACTGCTGCCTTCGATGTACCGCACGCTTAAAACAGAAGATTATGACTGTGTCGGCACCAAACGGGTTAACCGGGAGGGCGAGCCGCGGATTCGATCTTTCTTCGCCAAATATTTTTATAAACTCATTAATCGCATCTCCGACACCGATATAGTCGATGGGGCACGTGATTATCGGTTAATGACGCGTAAAATGGTGGACGCTGTTTTAGAAATGACTGAGTACAACCGTTTTTCGAAAGGAATATTCAGTTGGGTCGGCTTCGAGACAAAGTACTTAGAGTACAGCAACGTAGAGCGCCATGCCGGGAAAACTTCGTGGTCCTTTTGGGGACTGTTCAAATATTCGCTTGATGGAATCGTTGCTTTTAGCGAGGTTCCGCTCGCGATTGCCTCTTTTATCGGTTTTATCACCTTTGTCATCGCAATTTTATTAGCTCTCTTTTTCGCAATTCGAACCTTAATTTTCGGGAACGAAACAAGTGGCTGGACGTCTTTGATGGTGATGATTCTAGGAATGGGCGGGCTGCAGCTGCTTTGCCTGGGGATTGTTGGGAAGTATATCGGCCAAACTTTTTTAGAGACGAAGAAACGTCCGGTTTATATTTTGAAGGAAACGGATGAGGATTGGAAACAATAAAACGAATGTATCGTAGAGGAGGGATTGGGTGCAAAACATCCTAGTAGTGGTGAACGCCCAAGGAGAAGAGCCGGGGTTGCCGATGTTCGTCAAACACTTGGCGGATAACGGATTAGTGGTGCAAGTGGAACCAGGGAACCTGGAAGGCTATGCGAGCGTCATTACCGTTGATTACCAAAAAGGGTACACGGTATCCGATGTTCTCCACATTGCTGAAAAAATAAAAAATGATTCCTCTAAGGTGTACATGGGTTCACAGCCAAAACAAACAAGAGGACAAAAAATATTGAGCAACTTATTTTGGTTTATTCAAAGCAAACGCATCTTGGATATCCAGAGCAGCCTGCGGGGCTACCCAGTAGCGGTTTATGAATCCATTCAACAGGAACAGAATCAACTGAATACCTTGATTGAGGTTGTACGCCAGAAAGTGCCGATTGAAGAAGTGGCGCTCCCATCTTCTAGTTTGAAACCTAATAAGTCATCCTTAGAAGATATCTGGATTTTATTCCGTACGTTTTTCAAGTATGTCCTGTCTTCGTTTGCTTCATTTTTGGTTGATATTTCTTTGTTCCAGCTGATGATTTTCACTTTGAACGCAGTGGACGATGACTTTCGCATCCTGGCCGCAACGGCTATCGCGCGGGTCGTATCTTCGGTTGTGAACTTTTTGATTAACAAGCACCTGGTCTTCCAGAATAAAGGGGATCACAAAGTTCCAGCGGTGAAGTACTTTACGCTGGTTGTAGTGGAAATGGTGGCCTCCGGGCTGCTTGTGACCGGAATTTACCGCTTGTTCCGATTGCCGGAGACGCTGATTAAGCTGGTCGTTGATTTGGCACTCTTTTTTACTGGGTATTTGATTGAAAAAGTATTTATTTTTGACCGAGATTAAGCGTATTGCTTGCGTTTCGCTGTCCTCCTTCGTAAACTAGTTTTTACGAAAGAAGGTTGGGTTATGAAACGGTTGAAAGTATTTGATGGACTGCGCGGCTTGGCTGCGGTTGTAGTCATGCTGTTCCACGTTTTGACGTGGACGGAAGTGGGGCACGCAGCAAATTATCAGCAATCATTTTTGAATATAAGTTGGAAAGCATGGACGGTGACCCCTCTGAAGTTGCTTTGGAGTGGGAATGAAGCCGTCATTTTATTTTACCTGATCGGCGGCTTTGTTTTGGTCAAACCGTACCTTGAAGGGCGCGAACTCCATTTTCCTTCCTTTTTCCAAAAACGTTTTACCCGCTTGGTGGTGCCGTACTGGGCTGTGTTGACGGCAACGCTATTGTGTATCGCGGTCTTTGGGGAAATGAAAGAGGGGATTGTGCTGAGTGGTTCGTTTGATGCGAAATGGGCGGAAGTACCGAGTGTGGCGGAAGTCGTGGGACAGTTCTTTGTGTGGGACGCGAATCTGGATGTCACGGCAGGTGCGTTCTGGAGCATTGTGCAGGAGTGGCGCATTTCCTTGGTGATGCCGGTGGTAGGGATCTTGTTGTACCGCTATTCAACGGGAAGGGTAGTCATTGGCGTACTGGCTTTGAACCGTATACTCGCACTTTTATTAGAAGAGGCGCCAAGTTTGCACCGAACGAATTATTACTTCCTTTATTTCTTGGCTGGCGCAGTATTGTGTAAACACTTTGACGAAATATGCTCGTGGTTCCGGAAGCATAGCTGGCTGGGCTGGCTCTCACTCGTTTTGATTCCGATTCAATGGGTGCTGATGGGAGTGGGCGTAGATATCGGCCGCCGCCAATCGCTGATACTTACGTCAATTGGCTTCATTTTGCTGATATTATGGGTCGTTGAATCGAAGACGCTGACCCGCTTCTTTGAATCAGCGTGGCTGCAATTTCTCGGCCGCATTTCCTTCAGCCTCTACTTGACGCACAGCACCTTTATCGTCCTCTTCACCACCATCTTCGGCCAATTATTCGATCCAACTACGATGTTGATGGTATCGCCTCTATTCGCGATCTGGTTCGCCTGGATTTGGTACGAGCGGGTAGAACAAGGACTTTTACAGCTGAAAATATTGCGAACACCTTTGTTTGCGAAATAAAGTCTGAAGATGGGAGAAAAATATTCTCTGGTCTTCAGACTTTTTGATTAAAGTCTGAAGATGAGTGCAAAAAAACTTCTGGTCTTCAGAGTTTTGCTCCAAAGTCTGAAGACCAGAAGGATAGGGTAGCTCCATCTTCACTTTTTACGTTCAAATAGAGTGTGTATGGTTCTTTTAGAAATCATTCCTCCACACCATTCATACATGTTTTGCACCGAAACTTTCTTATCAGGAAAAAGAATATGGTATTCATCCATCATCCGTAAAAAAGCTTGAGTTTTCGAGTTTTTATAAGCGCATTTTCTACATTGAACGGTTCTACCACTCACAGCATTCATCGACACACGACAGGACGGGCAGAAGATGCCTTTTTTCAAATTATCATATTCATATTTCATCATTTGAAGAGCAGTATAAGGATTATCCTCCGTGTGAAAATCTGCCACCATTTGCGCCAGCTTCTCTACTTTGACCAAACTTCCGCGCGAGATTTTTTCCAAATACGGTTTAATTTGTGGATGCAATAATATCGGTAAATCCGGATGGTGTCCATAAATTATCATATCTGGATTAATAAAAACTAAGTTGGCAACAACTGGAATACGGATATGATGCAACAATAATTTTTTCTCCAATAACACCTTAGCCCGCTCCAGCCGCTCCAACGGGTTATTAACCAACCGTTCTTGGTTATGATACAAAATACCATCACGCACCATAATCTGACCGTCAAAATTTTTAACATCAAACAAATAAAGCGTGTATTCCGTCACAAGCAGTGTATCGAGCTGCGCGGTCTGTCCTTCTTTTATCGTCAGGTCATTAATGGTAACAAAATCCTTCGTAAAGGAATCAAAACAACACTCACCTTCATATCCCCTGACTCCTTGCCAATAACTCCGCTCCTCTTCCTTACTAAACGCCATCCTGCCTCTCAAGCACTCCATCACGCACAAACTCTTCGGCTTCTCACGTACTTTTTTCAAAAAAATCCCTCCTCCCTAATAGATACGCAAAAAAATGAGATTTCCATTATGTTACCGCTATCATTATGCAAAACTCTTGTAGTATTTGATAGGTTTGATAAGATTGAAATCGAATAGACGAGAGGAGGGCGAAAATGGAAACAGCAGCATTTTACCACCGTCCAGAGAGTGAGTATTGCTACATCTATGCGCCAGGGCACGTACACGTCCGGCTACGCACGAAAAAAGGGGACGTAGCGAAAGTGGGCTTCATCCAAGGAGACCCGTTTAATTTACATTTGAAAGATTGGTATGAGGAAGAACTGGAAATGGAGCTGATGGCGTCCACAGACTTGCACGACTATTGGTTGATTGACACCGATGAGTACGTGAAGCGGATGGCCTATGCGTTCCATATTTACGGAACAGATGGTTCGGACGTTATTTACAATGACCGCGGGGTGTTCCCGTATTTGAAGGAGTCATTGACCAACTCGGGCTTATACTTCCGCCTGCCATACTTCCATGAAACGGACCGCTTCAAGGCGCCGGATTGGGTAAAGAAAACCGTCTGGTACCAAATTTTCCCGGAGCGTTTCAAAAATGGCAATCCGAAAAATGATCCAGAAGGGGTACTCCCTTGGGACAGCAAAGAAGAATTGACAACGGTTGACTTTTACGGCGGAGACTTGCAAGGGATTCTTGATGGGCTCGATTACTTGGAAGATTTGGGGATTAATGGAATCTACATGACGCCTATTTTTACTGCGCCGTCGAACCACAAGTACGATACAACCGACTATTACGAAATCGATCCTCATTTTGGGGACAAAGCTTTGTTCCGGAAATTGGTCGAGGAAGCGCACAGTCGCGGGATGCGGGTGATGCTGGATGCAGTGTTCAACCACATTGGTGCCGAATCGATCCAGTGGCGTGACGTGGCGGAGTACCAAGAGGAGTCTCGCTATAAGGATTGGTTCCATATCCGCGAGTTCCCTGTGCCAAGCGCAGAGGAAATCCAAGCGCACGGTCCGGTTTATATGGAGCATGCGGAAAACTTGCCGTACGAAACGTATTCGTACGTGCCGATGATGCCAAAAATTAATACGCATAACCCAGAAGTGCAAGAATACTTGTTAAACATCGCCACTTATTGGATTAAGGAATTCGATATCGACGGCTGGCGCCTTGATGTTGCGAATGAAGTGGATCACGCATTCTGGCGCAAGTTCAATACCGCTTGTACGAGTTTGAAACCAGATTTCTATTTGCTTGGTGAAATTTGGACCTCGTCCCGTTCTTGGTTGCGCGGGGATGAATTCCACGGGGTAATGAACTATTCGCTCGTCGGGAACATCAGCGATTTCTTTGTTGGCAAAACCATTCCAGCTCGAAAAATGGCGAACGTCCTGAACGAACAATTGATGCAATACCGTAAACAAACACACGAAACCATGTTTAATATGCTCGACTCCCATGACACGCCGCGGATTTTGACGATGGCGGAAGGGAACGTCGATTTGGTGAAATCAACCTTAGCCTTCATGTTTTTGATGCACGGTTCTCCTTGTATTTATTACGGAACTGAAGTCGGGATGGTCGGTGGAGCAGATCCGCAAAACCGCCGCTGCATGGTCTGGGAAGAAGAACGCCAAGACCGCGACATGTATGACTTTACCAAACAGCTGATTCAGTTGCGCAAAGAATACCAACCACTCCTGTCATACGGCAACTTGCGTTGGGAACTCGTATTGGATGAAGAAAAGGTAGTCGGCGTGAAGCGCATCTTGGGTGAAGACCAAATCATCGGCTACTTTAACCAAGGCTGGGAAGACTATACCATTCCGCACAAAGCGAACACGGAAGTCATTTTCCATCATTTGAGTAACGAGTTGGCGGGTGAATCATTGATTGCACCGAATGGCTTTAGTATTCACCGTGTGAAATCAGAATAAAATAATGAAGACGACCAAATCCAAATGGTCGTCTTTATGCTATAATTTTTAAGTAAAAGGGGGCGAGCGGATGTTAGTGGAAGTAGTGGTCAAAAACTTTTATTCCTTTCGTGATGAAACGGTTTTTTCCATGGTAGCGTCAACGATTCCCGAGCACCCGGCGACGGTGAGCGAGCGGGGCGACTTAACTTTGTCCAAAGTCAGCGCCATTTACGGGGCTAACGCTAGTGGGAAGAGTAATTTACTGCGGGCAGTGAACGTGATTCGGGCAGGTCTTTTTGGGGAAAAAGGGGACTGGCTGGAAGAAATGGAGCCATTCCATCTGGATGCACAAACGGAACTGCAGGATTCATGCTTGGAAATGAGCTTTCTCCTTGAAGGGGAATTGTACCGCTACGGCTTCCATGCGAATAAGCAGGCGGTGACTGAAGAATACTTATATTTGGAAACTACGGAAACAAAACAAATTTTTCATCATACAGATTCCAGAAGTCAGTTGGCGTTCAAAGACCAGATTCAAGACTATCCAGCCATCCAGCGTTGGTTTCAAGCTATGCAGGTCATTCTGCATACTCAAAATGTGGAGCGGACCGTTTCCAAAGCTCGTCTCCATTTGGAAAAGTACAAGCACAATTTATTGACCCTGATTCAAGTTGCTGACCCGTCGATTCATGACGTGGAAATGAAAGACAGCGAGTTTTATGTAATCAAGTTGAAGAAACAAGCAGATGGAACGTTTGAACCGATTCGCCAAGGATTTCTTTTCCAAGATGTGGAGTCGATGGGGACAGTAAAACTACTCGCTCTAGCAGGTCCGATTATTGAGGCACTGGAGCAGGGAAGTTTATTGTTAGTCGATGAAATGGATCAAAGCTTCCACACCTTGATGACTCGATATGTCTTGGAGCTATTTCGCGGCGAGTTCAACAAAAAGGGTGCCCAGCTTATTTTTTCTACGCATGATATTTCTAATCTGCGCAGCGAATTGTTCCGCCGTGACCAGATCTGGTTTGTGGAAAAGAAACGCGAAGGGAACAGCGAACTTGTTTCACTGGTGGAATATCAGTTTGATGATACAGAACGCAAGAATACCTTTGATTTTTACCGCAACTATTTGAACGGCAAATACGGCGCTGTGCCATTTGTACCGCCAGCAGATTGGTGGGTGGACAATGGCGAGGCGTAAATATCAACGAAAAGTAGCGACCCGTTTGCCGGAGAAGACCTTTTTGATTGTCTGTGAAGGCAGTAAAACGGAGCCCAATTACTTCCGCAGCTTCCCGGTTTTGTCGGCGAACGTAGAAATTCATGGTACCGGCCGGAACACCTTGTCCTTGGTGCATTACGCCGAAGAAATTTTAGAGACTCGAACGGATGAGTTCGATGAAATTTGGCTGGTGTTCGATAAGGATTCTTTTTCTGCCGTCAGTTTCAATAATGCAGTCGCCTTTTGTGAGGCACATCAGGAGAAAGGGTTTCGCGTCGCCTATAGCAATGAGGCGTTCGAGCTGTGGTACTTGCTGCATTATGAGCTGATCGAAAAACCGGTCAGTCGGTTTGATTATGCCAGTATGCTGGCGAAGCGCATGAAGCGTCCGTACAAAAAGAATATACCGAATATGTATAACCGCTTGTTAACACGGCAGCCGGCAGCCATTGCCCATGCGAAAACGCTCTACCAAAATCGGTCCCAGTCGCCGGCAAAAGACAATCCTTCCACCACCGTTTTTCAGTTGGTTGAAGAGTTGAATCAACATCTGAGAAACGAATAGGAGGAAGGATATGTATACCAATCAATTTTTAGGCATGGAATTTACAGAAGAGAAAAATGGAGTGGTCTTCCATTTTTTGAATGGGAACAGGCTTGCGGAGGAATACATTTTTAAGAAACCAGAAGAAGCGACTCGTTTTTACATGATATGCTTGCGCTTCTTTGATGAATTCGCTGAAGAAGATCCAGTCATGCAGCAAGATATGTTCCGCAGTTTTCTGAAAAATAATCTGATGAAGATGAAATATTTGAAGAGGGTATACTAAAAAGACCAGCGGATTTCCGCTGGTCTTTTGCCTTAAATTTGTCTCAACTTCAAAATCTGTCCGGTAATAATCAAATCACTCGTCAGTCCATTCAATTTCTTGAGGGCAGCGACTGTGGTTTTATTCTTTTGTGAAAGAGACCAAAGTGTGTCGCCGCGAACGACTAGGTGCAGAAGATAGCGAGGTTTGCTGCTGTCATTAATCGGCGCTTCGATATCGGTTTTGAATTCTTTCATGGAAATTCCCCAGCGAGCGAGATAAGCGTCAGGATCGACGTGGTCGGTACCGCCTATATTTCTGGAAATCCAGGAATGGGTTTTGATACCAGTTGGCTGGTCGCTGTTCAAAATGAAGGGAATTCCAGCTTCCGCCGCCAGCTGTCGGAGCAGCCAGACGTAAGCGGCATAGTCTTTCTGGAACGTACTGCCAACCCTAGTCCGGGCCAACTCCACTTGCGCGAACGCATACGGATTTGCTTTTGGTCCAGCGCCCCACTGAGTATAACCAGTCCGAGCAATCTGAACGATTCGTCCGCCACCACCCACCCAGTGAGAGACAAATGCATGTTGCCAGTTTCGTTTCATGTAAGAAATCTCATTGGCTAAACTGTCTTCGCCCGTATTATTGGGGTTTCCTGCTTCGTGGGCGATAATGAATTGAGACTTCACAAGCGGAGCCTGTGCGATGTTGAGCATGTCTTTTTCAATGATGAAGTTCATTTTATCGATTCCTTTCTACAAAAAAAGCCAGGGAAGGAACCCTGGCTTCTTATCCTTATTGTGCTACATCAAAAATGTCTGTAACTGTACGTTCTACATAACGTGCGCTGTCGATTGCTGCATAAGGGTTCACGCCTTTTACTTCAAAAGCGCCCAGTCCTACAATCGCATCCATCGCAGGTTGAATCTCTGCTGCTGTCAAATTTTCGCGGGGATTACGTAAGGATAGATTTTTTGCTTTTCCGTTTGCCGTTTTGAATTTTAATTCCAGTGTTTTGGTTGTTTCCATGTTTGTTTCCTCCTAGTTAGTGTGATTACGCTTGAACGTATCGGTGTTTTTCGACTACGATTGCATGTGCAGTTGGCAAGCTGATTAACGCACCAATTGCATTTTGGAAGCTGCCGATTTGATCGGGTGTGGCATTTTCTTTGAGGTCGGAAAAGCTTTGCTTAACCTCTTTTTCGTTCTCATAGTCATTGAAGTACAACTCTACATTTGCTTCTTCCCATTGCTTTAACATCTTGTTTCCTCCTAAAAGTTAGTTTGTAGGGTCATGACCGGCTACACTAGTAACAACGGTCTCGGTAAAAAAAGTGTTACCTTTTCAAATTAATTATGCTCTTTTGTTAAATAATGAACAAATCAGGGTGTACATTCGTTAAAAGAAGTATAAAATAGAGAGAGTTACATATTCTGAAGGAGGAACGCAATGAATTATGACTTTCTCAAAGAAAGTTTATTTTGTTTCGATGGTTTTGAATGCGCTTACTTAAATGAGAGTGAGGTGTTCTTTGAAGCCGTCTCGACTCCCAGTTTGCCAAAATCATTCATCGTGCCGTTTCAAATCAATGAAGAGTCGGATATCAAAACCTATCTCGAAAAGGGGATAGCAGTAAAAGAAGTGTCGCTTGATTCAACTATTTTCTGCGTGATTAATGTGGCTGATTTCTGTGTGCCGGATGAATGGAAGACGCTCGTCTTTTACCTAGACGGACTTCTGGTAAAATCAGCGGAATCAAGCACAGCTATTATGAACCGGATGTTTAAGTCCCTCGGTATGCCTTATGAATACATGCGCCTCTTGCATCAAGCAGCGACTGGGGAAACTAAGCATTGTGTTCCTTATGTGCTGGGGTCGTCAGGCTTCTTGCCCATTCACGGTCCTTGTAAGAAAAGTGTCAGCTGGATCAACCTAGCCCATTTGAATGATTACCAAAAAATCTCTGGGCAGCGCGGCTATACGCGCTTCAACTTTTTGAACCGACATAGCTTTGATTTGCCGGTCCGCTTTCAAACCTTTCAAAAAAGTGTGGAGGGTGCTTCCTTGATGTATTCCTTTCAATATCAAGTGCTTCTTCGAATCAACAATCGGTTCGAAGAAGAGCAGTTAAACAAACATTATAGTCAGGCGTATGAAGGAGAATTTGAGCTGGAGAACCTTTTCAAAATGGCGCTCGTTTCTACTTGGAAAAAGTACACGAACCGTTCTCCTTGCAAGGCGGAACCCACTTTTCAAAAAATGAACCAATATGTTTTGCGCCGCTTTTCCATTAAAGGATAAAGTGTTTATTATTTGTCATTTGGCTTTGCCTGTCATAGAATAAAGGTAATTAGTTTGCTAGGAAGGAGTGTTAGCTGTTTGAATAAGAGAATAGAAGGTACGTTTAGTGATTACTCAGAATTGAAGGAGACCATCAACTTTATGATGTCCGAGGGGTACGCTGCGAGTCAACTGATGGTGATTACGCGGAATCCGGAAGGGCACCGTTTGAAAGAAGAAACGGCGGTTGATGTGGTAGTAACGAGTGATCAGGAAGAATCGCTCTGGGACAAAATTGTTTCTTTTTTCACCGTCGACATGGATGACGACGATGAAGACGAGGTAGAGGAAGAAGAGATTTTTGAAGACTACGGCATTGATGAGGACACGTATGAACGCTTCGAAGATGCTTTGGAAGAAGGCGAATATCTGCTCTTAATCGATGATGCTCCACCAGCAACACCGGAACACTCAGAATTTTTAGTTCGTGATGGAATTATAAAAGAGGAGGAAGATACAATGCAGGACGACAAAACACCAAAAGGCGCTACACCAGAGTGGGCTGAAGGAAACGACCGTTCAACAGAGAATATGGATCAAGCTGCAAAAGTAGGCGGACATCAAGCGCCGCATCCAGATCCAACGCCAGGTGAAACAGAAACCGATCATGTTGAACACGAAATTCCTCAATCCCAGCACCCAGACCCATTAGTCGATGATGACGGGAATGAGATTGTCGAAGGCCAAGAAGGCGCAGAACATGATGCGCCAACAAACGCTGACGAAAATCCAGATCTAGAAGAAGATACAACCGGTGCCCCAATCGATGCGCCAGACCCAGACGGCGATCCAACAATGGCGGATGAGAATCAAAAAATGGACGAGATGCAATTTGACGCACCAACAGCTGCGCCTGAAGAAGATGGAGTAGACGGACAAGTGTCCCGCGATCCATTTGGCTTCGAAACCGAAGAAGTAGCAGCAGATGAAGGCGGCGAAGAAGTCACTCCAGAGTATGACGACTCAGACCGCACACCTCCAGCACTATAAAGAGAGCAAAACTCCCCTTTTTTAGGGGAGTTTTTGGTTTAAAACGATGAGTTCGATGAAGTGAGCCCAGTTTATGGTCTTCACTTTAACGAACTAAGCTCAGTTCGTTAAAGTGAGTGAGATTTTATCTTCTACTTTAACGAACTAAGTCAAGTTCGATGAAGTGAGCTTCATTTTAGACTATCACTTTAACGAACTGTAAAATAAGTATTATTTGTTGAATGATGTCGTCGGAAATTTTTCTTTAAGCAATATCGAATTCGCTGCATGGAAAAGGATTCTTCGCACCATTCATAGAGAGCCTGAGTTGTTAACTTCTTTTGCGGAAAGAGCAGCACATATTCCTCGGCCGTTCGAACGATTGCGGCTGCAATAGCTTCTTTTTTGCCACAAGAATTGCAGATAAGATTCTGTCTAGTTGTTGTATGCTCAAACGAATGACAACCCCCACAAACCACACCACGCCGCACATGTTCATAGTGCGGCATTTTGTTTGGCCGGTAATGCGGGTCGTGCAGTTTCATCAGCTCATGCAAAAGCTGCTTCATTTTATTACTCTCTACATCTGACTTTTTATTCAGCTCCCGAAAATGTTGCGGCAGTTGCCCAGCAAATAAGACCGCATCCATCTTTCGCTCGCTATACAAATGAAACGCTGGATTGATGTACACATAATAAGACTTGATTTCAAAATAATATCCCAGCCGGCGAATTGTATTGTGGAGCATGGTATTGGCACGGCTAATCTGACTCTCTGGATCCATAATCTGGGTTTGATACTGGGAGCGTAGCACGCCTCCTTTTTGCGTATACTCGCCTGTATAATTTTTTACTTCATAGTGATACAATGTTTCGCCGCGCGCCACCAGCGTATCAAGCTGGAAGGTAGTATCTTCATAAGGCAGCAACAAATCCTGCAATACCCACACATTCCCCGCTAACTGCCGAGCACATTCGTCGAACTGCACCTCTCCTTCGTATCCCTTTACTTGGTTCTGCAACTTTTTCCAATCTTCTTCTGTCAGCTCGGTCCGGTAAGACAATGCCTCCAGCACCTGATGCCTCACGGACTTACTTCTTCCTTTTAGAATCATCGGCAACCCTCCTACTATAAGATACAAAATAAACGAGCCATTCCTTTTTATAAAATTTTGTTATAATAGAAAGGATAGGGGGGACGAGCATGACGGAAAATGAAAAAGTACCAACAATTACGACAATTGAAGTGCAAAAGAGACGGAAAGATCGCTTCAACATTTATGTGGATGGAAAATATGCCTTTCCCGTTTCTGAAGCGGTCCTCATCAAAACGGGTTTATTTAAAGGCATGAAGCTGACGAAAGAGCGTCAGGAAGAGATTGAAAATGAAAACAACGCGTATTTGGCGTACACCATTGCGGTCGATTACTTGTCGTATGGTTTGCGGAGTGAAAAGGAAGTTACCCAGAAGTTGCGTGAGAATGAGATTGCGGTTCCATATATTGAACAGACGCTTCAGAGATTGCGCGACCAGCAGTATATTAACGACCAAATTTACGGGGAAAGCTACACCCGAACAGCGGCGAACATTAACCGCAAAGGTCCTAGCGTGATTGCGCAGGAATTAAAATTGAAGGGCTTAGATGAACAAACGATTCAAACGGCTCTCAAGCAATATCCCAAAGACCAACAACTTGAAAATGCTCAAACTTTAGCTGAAAAATCACTTAGAAAACAGAGCCGAATTTCATCTAGAGAAGCTTTGCAGAAAGTAAGACTCCATCTCCAGCAAAAAGGGTACGACCGTGATATCATTGAACAGGCATTAGCGGACTTGGATCACGAAAAATCCGAAGAAGACGAGCTGCAAGCATTGCGCGTGCAAGGCGAAAAAGTGTGGCGCCGCTACAGCCGGAAAGCGGAAGGCCGCGAGCTGGCGCAAAAGGTAAGATCGAACCTATATCAAAAAGGGTTCCCGAATGAATTGATTCAACAATATATAGAAGAAAAAACACAGGAAATGGATGACGAATGAATAGAGAAGAAATGAAACAAGAATTGTTAACAAAATATGGAATTGAGATGTGGCCGGAAGAAAAAATTGTCGCATTTCGTCAAGCACTGCTCGATTGGTTCGATGCAGAAGGGCGCGACCACTTGCCGTGGCGGATGAATAATGATCCGTACCGCATCTGGGTATCGGAAATCATGTTGCAACAAACGCGTGTCGTTACGGTAATTCCGTACTATAACCGCTTCATGACGCTATTTCCTTCTATTCAACAGCTCGCGGATGCAGAAGAAGAGCCGCTCTTGAAAGCTTGGGAGGGGCTGGGATATTATTCACGCGTGCGGAATATCCAAAAAGCTGCCCAGCAGATTGTAGCAGAGTACAACGGCGTCTTCCCGAATGATCCCGCTGAGATTATTAAGCTCAAAGGAATTGGTCCCTATACAGCGGGCGCTATCGCAAGCATGGCTTTCAATCTGCCGGAACCGGCTGTTGATGGGAATGTGATGCGCGTCTTTAGCCGCTTGTTTGAGATTGGTGAAGATATTGCGAAGCCTGCGACACGGAAATTATTTGAACTGCTTGTTCGGATTGTGATTGATCCAGAGCGCCCCGGTGACTTCAACCAGGCAATCATGGACTTAGGAACCGATATTTGTGGGCCAGTCAATCCTCGTCCCGAAGAAAGTCCAATCAAAGAATTCAACGCTGCCTACAAAAACGGCACGATGCACTTGTATCCATTTAAGAGTAAAGCCAAGAAACCAGTGCCACTCACCATGCAAGGAATCGTGATTCGAAAAGGCGATCAATTTTTGCTGGAGAAAAGACCGGAAAATGGTCTGCTGGCAAACTTCTGGACGTTCCCTTTGTTCGAAGAAGATTGGGGCGATAAACAACTTGACCTTTTGGTAGCAGAAGAGGCAGCTCCTGACTTTACAAAAATTGAAAAAGTGGTCAAAGAAAAAACCGGAGTGGCGCCAACAAACGTCCAAGCGGCGGTCGGATCCTTCAGTCACGTCTTCAGCCACCGGAAGTGGAACGTCACTGTTCACTTGGTGGAAGTGCCAAACGAGCATCATGCTGTTGCCGAAAACATGCAGTGGGTGAACCGTTCTGATTTTTCTGAATTTGCCTTTGCGGTGCCGCAACAGAAGATGTGGGAAATCATTAAAAAGCAACAGCGAAATTTCTTCAATTCGTTCTGAAATAATCCCACATATCGTAGAACTTATGTTATACTATTTCGTGAGTTGAAACACCTTTGAGAAGGGCATCTGACCCTTCTCCCGAATAGATATAGAAAGTTGGGCACCGTGATGCATCATCCGAAAGAGGGAGAGTTCATCACTACTATGAGTTTTAAGCATGACGGCAGCCTGCACCGTACCTGGCGTGATTCCATGGTATTAAAAACCAGTGACCAATCCATCATTGCCTGCAATGATCATACTCTAGTGACGGAAGCTGATGGCCGTCGCTGGGTAACAAGGGAACCAGCCTTGCTTTATTTTCACAAGCATTACTGGTTTAACATTGTAACAATGATTCGTCAAAAGGGAGTTTCCTATTACTGCAATCTCGCTTCGCCCTATGTGATTGACGAAGAAGCATTGAAGTATATTGACTATGATTTGGACATTAAGGTTTTTCCAGATGGTGAAAAACGTTTGTTGGATGTAGATGAATATGAACTGCACCGCAAACGCATGCACTATCCAAAAGAAATCGACCATATTCTCAAAGAGAACGTCAAGATTTTGGTTGAATGGATCAACGAAGAAAAAGGTCCTTTCTCCAAAGAGTACGTGGAACTTTGGTATGAACGGTATTGTCAGCTGTCGAATAAAAAACCACTGCAGTGATGAATAGAAAGAACCGTCCGAATAGGGCGGTTGTTTTTATATAGAAAACAAAAAAATCGTGCATTTATGAGCTGGTTACGCTATGATAGAAATTGTAAAAATATCGATAGAATCGTAATATACCAATACAAGGGAGTCGTATACGTGAAAAAGAAAGAGACCATTCTTGTTATTTTGATGGGAATTATTACCGTTGCTGTCATCTTTATGGGATTCTCCTATAATAAAAACCGACAAGCTGCTCTAATGGATCCTACTTATAAACCTGTCAGTCAAGGTGAATCATTTGAAGATCGCCAAAAGAAAAAAGAAGAAGAAAAACGCAAAGAGTTTATTGCCGCCTTTGATGAAAAACGGGAAGAAAGTACAGTCGCTGATTTCTTGCAATATGTAAAATACGGAAAAGGAGACACAGCCGTAACGTTTTACGGTGAAATCGAGGACCAAGCTCCTTGGGCCGTAGAAAATATGACCAACTTGGCGAACGAACGTGCCTTCAGCGAAATGAAAGTTCAATTTCTGAGCCAAATGGATAGCGAAGAAGAACTGGAAGCACAAGTTGCAAGTCTAGCTGAGACAAATCCTGATGTTGTTTTTTACCACACACCGCTTCCGGTAAATGGAATTGTTGATTGGACCGTTGATGGCGAACCAATTGAAGAAAATAACATTAATGAAGTATTCGCTGCCTATGATGCAATGAAGGAAAAGTTGCCAGAAACATTAATTGTTTTGGTAACCCCTTTGCCTGAGTCAGCAGCCGAAACAGAAGATGGAACCCTTGCTTCTGCCCATCAAGAAGGAATTGATGAGTTATTGGCAACTAGCGAAGAGTACTCTTTGCCAGTCTTCAACCTTCATGACCAAACAATGGGACATCTGGCTGGAAACAGCTTGACCATTGAAGGGATGTACGATGAGAACGGCAATCTAACCGAAGAAACACGTCTTTATGTGTCGCAAGCTTTCTCACAAAACTTGAAAGAATTAAGAGTGGACACAACGAGTGCATACCACTTAGACGGTGAGCCGGCAGAGATTGATATTGTCATTGAAGTGTATGAGGAAGAAGAAAGTTCTTCTTCAGAAGAAGTAATCGAAGAAGAGCCTTCTGAGGAAGTTATTGAAGAAGAATGGTCTGAAGATGAGTGGTCGGAAGAGGAATGGTCAGAGGAGCAACCTGTTTGGGAAGAACCAGAAGAGGAAGAATATGTTCCTTGGACTCCACCTGCTGATGAGTCAAGCACTGCACCAGCACCTCCAACACCAGCTCCAACGCCGCCACCAACACCAGCTCCAGCGCCGACTCCAACTCCAACACCGGAGCCAGAACCGGAACCAGAGCCAGAACCGGAACCGACTCCGGAACCAGAACCAGAAGAATCAGAATCGGAGCTTCCAGAAGCACCGACAGATGAATCTTCTTCAAGAAGTTCTCATCAAGACGATATGCGTTAAACCAAAAGCAATGCCCCCAACCGGGCATTGCTTTTCCTTTTGATGGCACAATACAAGGCTGGTGCGGTATAATTAGTATATAGAAATAGATTTACCTTTTATAAAATCTGCACGTATTTCACATTCGTGCCAATAATAGAAAGGAATGTGTTATGGAAAACAATAAGATGCAAGCCAATCGTACTTCTCATAGTCTCCATACGCTGGTTCCAACTGATTACTACGACGAAGTGACAGGCCAATTGATGGTAACCCCTGAATTTGAAGAAAATTATGCCTATGAAGGCAAATTAGGAATTAGTTATTCACCGGAAGCGACTATTTTTTCTGTCTGGACGCCCGTTGCGGTCAAGGTAGAACTTGTTTTGTTTGAGGACTTATACAGTGAAACAAAAGAATACATTGAAATGGAATTGATTGCTCCAGGCGTTTTTGAACAAGAAGTGAAACGCAATTTGGATAACGTAGCTTACTTGTATGCCATCACCTATCCTGATGGAAAAGTAGTCGAAACGGTCGATCCATATGCGATTGCCACTACGGTGAACGGGGAACGTTCAGTTGTAGTTGATTTGCGTGACACGAACCCGGAAAATTGGCAGCGGATGGAATCATTTACCGCAGCTACTGACGCAATTATTTATGAAGCTCATATCCGTGACTTCACAATTTCAGCAAGCAGTGGGGTTGCGAACAAAGGGAAGTTCCTTGGTGTCATTGAAAAAGGAACCCAGTCACCTACTGGAAAACCAACCGCGCTCGATTATCTAAAAGAGTTAGGCATTACTCATCTGCAATTATTACCGATGTACGACTATCAAACGGTCGATGAGCGCGACCCGGATTCGGGCTACAACTGGGGTTATGACCCACAAAATTATAATGTTCCAGAAGGTTCCTATGCGACAAATCCATATGAACCGAAAACGCGCATCAAAGAAATGAAGCGCATGATTCAAGGACTTCACGAAGAAGGAATCCGTGTCATCATGGATGTGGTATATAACCATGTCTTTGAACCGATCGGACATCCTTTTGAAAATACTGCACCTGGTTACTACTTCCGCAAGAATCCAGATGGCACCATGTCTGACGGAACGGGTTGTGGAAACGATACAGCTTCTGAACATGTGATGTACCGTAAATATATGATTGATAGTTTGAAGTATTGGGCGCGTGAATACAAACTGGATGGGTTCCGTTTTGACTTGATGGGATCTCATGATGTGGAAACGATGAATGCCATTCGGGAAGCCCTAGATGAAATTGATCCATCGATCATTATAATTGGTGAGGGTTGGGATTTGATGACCAACTTGCCGGCAGAGGAAAAGGCAAACAGTAAAAATGCCGAGCAAATGCCACGAATTGCTCACTTCAATGATGCGCTGCGTCAAGCGATTAAAGGCAGCGATATGGACGGAGCAACGGATCCCGGCTTTGTCAGCGGTAAAGCATTCCAAGAACAATGGATTGCGATTAACCAACAAGGCGGGCTCTATTTCCCAGAAGACATCGCGAGCTATCAAAGTCCCGATCAGATGGTGCAATACGTAGAGGCGCATGACAATCATACACTCTATGACAAGTTAACCATCAATATGCCGGACGATGACGAGGAAACGCGCAAACGCAGACACTTGTTGGCAACCAGCATGGTTCTCTTAGCTCAAGGAATTCCATTCATCCATGCGGGGCAAGAATTCTTGCGAACCAAAGACGGAGTGGAAAACAGTTACAAGTCTCCAGATGCGATTAACCGATTGGACTGGTCCCTTAGAGACAGTCAAATGGATGCGGTGGAGTATGTGAAAGGGCTGATTGCTTTGCGCAAAAGTGAACCATTATTCCGTTTGCGCACAGCTGAAGAAATCGCCTTACACATGGAAGTTTGGAAGGCGGAGCATTATCAAGTCATGTGGCAAGTAGAAGACGAAATCCAACTATACTATGTTTACTTCAACGGAAATGGCCATGCAGTAGAAACAAAAGTAGAACTGGGCGACTATGAAGTACTCGTACATGATGGAAAAACGCATCTAGACGAGCCAATCATGTGGCAGCACGTTTCCGAATTCATGGTAGAAGGTTTCTCCACAACGGTAATACGGAAACGAAAATAAAAAGAGTAGGTGACGGAATGATTAAGCTTGTGGCAATTGATATTGATGGGACTCTGGTCAACGAACAAAAAGTATTAACGCAGCGCGTCCAAGATGCCATCCATCAAGCCATTGATCAAGGAGTAAAAATTGTTTTATGTACGGGGCGCCCGATTGAAGGCATTCGACCTTACCTAGATCAACTAGGTTTTGCCGATGAAGAGGATTATGTGATTTCGCAAAACGGTGCCGCGATTACTCGTGTGGACACGATGGAAGTGGTGGATCATGTACCCCTTTCGCTCGAAGAGGTGACGGAGCTGTATGAATTCGGGAAAAACTATCCGGCTGATATTTGTCTCTTGAACGAAGAACGTTTCTACATGGTTTTACCTTATGGGGCGGAGCCGCGTATTGAAGAGGATCTGATTGATGAAGGCCGGACCATCAATATGGAAGTGGAAATCATTCATCTCGATCATTTAGATGAGAAAGAAGAAATTTTGAAAATGGTTTACTTTGGCGACCCGAATGAAGTGGATGTTGTTGAGCAAGCAATGTCTCCGGAGTGGCATGACCGCTACTACATCGTTCGTAGCCAAGATTATTTGATTGAAGTCATGGTCAAGGATACCAATAAAGGCACGGCGCTGAAGAAGTTAGCTGATCACTTAGGCTTTTCAATGGATGAAGTGATGGCAATCGGCGACGGCGAGAATGATTATGAAATGATCGAAGCAGCCGGGCTAGGAGTAGTGATGGAGAATGGGACCGAGCGCTTAAAAGGAATTGCGAATGAATTGACCTTATCCAATGAAGCAGACGGCGTCGCCCACGCTTTTAGAAAATGGGTGTTGAAATAGAAAAAGCGTTCCAAGCCGCAACCGAGCGGTTTGGAACGCTTTTCTTTATAAGCTAATGTCTTCAATGTTTGAAATTTGACTATGTTTGTTGCTGATTCGATAATTGGTCACGAGTTTATTAAAGCGAACCAGCTCGTCCTCATAATCCAAGATGGCACTCATGAGATGGATGGCGCCATATCCTTTGCGATCATTAGGATTACTCATCTCATTATCACGGCGCACACTTTCGAAGAAGTCAGCGATTAACTTTTCCCGTTCTTCTCGTTTGGCCTTAAAGAAATTCACTTGGTCAGGCGACACTCGACCTGAAAATTTCAGCATAATTTGTTCATGTCCGCTCATTAACGTTTCTAAGCGTTCGCGAACCATGATGCGCATTTCAAGGGGAAAGTTGAAGAAAACATTCTCGTACTGATGCATAACGACTAAGATTTTATAAGCGGCTCTTGCGCAGGCAATCATGCGACGGTAAATAACCAACAAGCGCATCTCATCGTAGCGGTATTTTCGAAAAGGTAATTTACTTTCTTGGAGTAATTGGAAAAAAGTTTCCATTTTAGATAACTGCTGGCGTGACCATTTTAAGTCTTTGTTCATAATGGAAAAGTTCGTATTTTTTCGTAAGCTTGCACGTAACCAAATCAAAAACTCACTTGTAGCATAATCAATCGTGTGGAAGAGGCGCTCGCCGTATTTCGGCGGATGGATAAAGGTGTTAACCAAAAAGGCAACGATTACCCCGATAAACGTTTCTGCAACTCGTGCCGAAGCAGTGAGGAACAGGTTTCCTTCCGTTGACATCATAATAATAACCATCGTAACGACCGAGAGGCTGATCACATTGCCGAGCTTCAAGTAGTTCAAAATGGAAATCAACAAGACGGAGGCAAGGCCGATAACCAGCACATTGGTTCCGACCGACCAAGCAACAACGGCGGCGAGGATTCCACCAATCGTATTTGCGATCATCCGTTCCTTTAAGTACTGATAGGACCGAGCGACTGATGGTTGAGTAGAAGATACAGCAGAGATACCTGCAATTACCCCGCTGTCAGGCAAGAGTAGTTGAGATAGAATGATGGATAAAGCTACAGCGAGTCCCGTTTTGAATGAGCGAGCTCCTAGTTTCATATGTTTTTTCAGCTCCGAATTTCTTTTTTATTCGATGGTATGAATTATAACGCGAAACAAGTGGAAGCGAAAGATATTTTCTTACCTTTATTGTAAAGGAGTGCCGGTTGAAAGGCAAAGGTTTGTGAAAAAGGCTAATAGGAAATGTTTCGTAATCGAAGTTTTTTTGCTATAATGAAAAAGAGAATACAGATTTAGAGGAAAGGTGTGGCAGGATGGGTTATTCAATGTTAACCGATTCCATTGCAAAGTTAAAAAACGAGAAGATTCGGATTACGCCTCAACGTCTTGCTGTTCTGGAATATTTAGTAGAATCTGACACGCATCCAACCGCCGATGAGATTTATCAAGCACTAGTGGATCGTTTTCCTAATATGAGTGCAGCAACGGTTTATAATAACTTGCATCTGTTTATGAAAGTAGGCTTCGTAAAAGAACTGACCTACGGCGACGCTTCCAGCCGCTTTGATTTCACGAATACACAGCATTATCATGCCATTTGTGAAGAGTGTGGGGACGTGGTCGATTTATATTATCCGGTTTTGGACGATGTGGAAATGGTTGCTCAGAGCTTGATTGGTTTTGAAGTAACCCATCACCGGATGGAAGTGTATGGAATCTGCCCGAATTGCCAAGAAAAACGCAATACGCAGCAGGCACAATAGGATAAGAAGAAAGTCTTTTTCAACTCTACGAAAAAGGCTTTTTTTCCGTTATAATAGAAGTATCAAGTTGAGGGGAAGGAGAACCGTATGCCCACATTAACGGATGTTGCCAAATTGGCGAATGTTTCCAAAATGACCGTGTCTCGCGTAATCAATCATCCAGAGCAAGTGACGGAAGAGTTGCGCCACCTAGTCTATGCGGCCATGAAGGAATTGGATTATCGCCCAAACAATGTTGCCAAAGCGTTGGCTCAAAATAAAACTTTGATTGTGAAGGTGATGATTCTAGAGGAATTGGATACAACGGAGCCCTACTATATGAACCTCTTAATGGGTATTGCTGGCGAGTTGGATAAAAGTCACTACGCCTTGCAGCTCGTAACACAAAGCAGTGCGGACCTTACCGAATGTGATGGATTCATCATTATGGGAATGCGTGAAGGGGATTATTCCTGGATTAAAAATATCAAGAAGCCAGTCGTCTTGTTTGGTGAAAATGACTACGGCTTTACCTTTGTCGATTCCAATAACCGGGAAGGGACAGCAAAGGCGACCCGTCATGCGATTGAGAGCGGCTATTCCAGAGTTGTTTTTATTGGAATTGATGTCGATGCTCGTTTTGAGCGTTCTCGGGAAGCGGGATATTTATCGGTAATGGAAGAAGAGGGGATGGAGACTGAGATTCTGCGTTTTGCCAACCATTCAACCTTGCCGAAGGACTATTTTCGGACGCGAATCCATGATTATCCAGAAAATACGTGCTTTGTTTGCAGCTCGGACCGCTTGGCATTAGGCCTTCAGTTAGGCATCCATCAAGCTGGGAAGAAGGTACCAAACGATTATGGCGTCATCGGATTTGACGGCGTGTTCTTGGATCAAGTCTCAGAACCGAAGTTAACAACGGTGAAGCAAGACGTGTACCAAATGGGGAAAGTGTGCGCTTCTTTATTGCTGAAAAAGATTCAGCATCCGAAAGACGAAGTCGAAAACATCGAATTCGATACGCAATTAACCGTTCGCAATAGTACAAGAATCATTGAAAAATAATAGGCACCATTCGTGGAAGGTTCAAAACCGCGAATGATGCCTGTTTTCTTAAGCTTGCTCCATGTTTTTAGACTTCTCTATCGACGCCTCAACGGCTGCTAAAATAGCTGAACGTAAGCCCATCGCCTCTGCAGTTGCTACGGCTTCGATAGTCGTGCCGCCAGGTGAACAGACGTCATCCTTTAATTTCCCTGGATGTTCTCCCGTTTCCAGCACCATTTTAGCTGAACCCAGCATCGCTTGAGCAGCGAAGGTATACGCTTGTTGCCGTGGCATTCCGGCGCGCACTGCACCGTCCGCCATTGCCTCGATTACCATATATAAAATAGCAGGGGAAGAACCGCTCGCACCAATTACAGCACTGATTAATGTTTCTGGAATGATTTCCACCTTACCGAGGCTTGCAAAAAGTTGTGCGATTTCTGCTTGCTCTTTGGTTGATACAAGCTCATTGAAGCAAAGGCCTACCATTCCTTCACCAACTAAGGCCGGTATATTCGGCATGGCCCGCGCCACTTTCACTTCGCGGCCGAATGCTGCTTCGATTGAGGCGATACTCTTTCCGGCTGCAATGTTTACCACCACCGTTTCTTCCGGCACATTTGCTCGTACCTCTTCAATGACCGCATCATACAGATTTGGTTTCACCGCTAAGAAGAGAATATCCGCTTGTTTTGCGACTTCTGGATTATGAGTGGTCGTTCGAATTCCTAATTCTTGTGCCAACTGTTCCAGCGCCGCTTCATTCCGCCGTGAAGCGATGATTTGATCCGCTGTTGCAAAGCCCGTTTTCAGCAGTCCTTTAATAATTGCTTTGCCCATATTTCCGCTGCCGATAAATCCAATTGTTTTTTCCATCGTCTTCTCCTTTATAAATGCTTTCTTCTATTATAACCATTTTTCTCCTTTCTAAAAAAGATAGCGGTAACAATACAAAACATTTTGTTGTGTTAGCCTTTTCAAGGTATGCTAAGGTTGAGTTATATTTTTAAGGAGGAAGAGTATGGAACAACATCATCCATGGTGGCATCGAACCATTCTTTATCAAATTTACCCAATGAGCTTCCAGGACACGAATGCAGATGGCATTGGTGATATTCCAGGAATAACCAAACGACTTGATTACATTCAAAGTTTAGGAGTCAATATGATTTGGCTGAACCCGATTTTCGCTTCGCCAAAAGTCGATCACGGCTATGACGTAGCGGATTACATGGAAATCGATCCCCAGTTCGGCACCATGAAGGATGTGGAGGAGTTCATACGTGAAGCCCACAATCGAGGGATTAAGATTATCTTTGATTTGGTTTTGAACCACACCTCCGACCAGCATCCATGGTTCCAAGAAGCATTAAAAGGGAAAGACAACCCGTACCGCAATTACTATATTTGGAAAGACGGCAAGAATGGCGGGACAGAGCCGCCTAACAACTGGCAAGGATTTTTCCGATCTTCTGTATGGGAAAAAGAACCCAATGACGATCAGTATTACTTCCATTTGTTTGCCAAAGAAATGCCTGATTTGAATTGGGAAAACCCAGATGTGCGCCGAGCGATGGAAGATGTGGCTTTATTCTGGATGGACAAAGGAATTGACGGCTTCCGTTTGGATGCATTCATTCATTTGCATAAGGAGGAAAGTTTCCCTGACCTCGACTTGCCAGAAGGACAAATTGGAATCGCCGAGCAGTACTATGCCAACTTGCCAAAAGTAAATCAATACATGAAGATTTTTACAACAGACTTGCGTGAACATTTCCCAGATGTATATATTCTTGGGGAAGCAGCTTCGGCAAATGTGGAGCTGGCGCGCTCTTACTGTGATCCAGAGCAAGGAGGCTGTGATTCGGTCATTACCTTCAACTATTTCACGATGGACGAAGATGCAAAAGACCCCGACTTAAATGGAAGCATGCAGAAGTCGAACTTGTTGTTTGACCGTTTCAAAGCGAACATGGATGAGTGGCAGCAGATGATGGCGGATGTAGGTGGACCTGTTCTATACTGGAACAATCATGACATGGCCCGTGTAGTTTCCCGGATTGGTGACGACCGTATCTACCGTGACAACAGTGCCAAAATGCTTGCGACCTTGATGTATCTGCAAAAAGGCATTCCGCTTATTTATAACGGTGAAGAAATTGGCATGAAGAATTTGTACATTGACCGGCTGGAAGATTTCCATGCCCCTGAAGCAGCCGATTTTTATGAAGCAGCACTCGAACGTGGCTATACGCGCGAATGGATTCTCTATAACATGCGGGAGACGTCAAAAGATGCAGCGCGAGGCGGCATGCAATGGGACGATAGTGAATTCGCCGGCTTCTCAACTGTTAAACCGTGGAGCGGGGTGAACGTGGAACACACTTATAATGTGCGTGACCAAGTATACGATCCGAACAGTGTCCTGATTCACTATAAAAAAGTACTAGACTTGAAGCGGACTGATCTCTTTACGTATGGAGAATACCGACTACTGGAAACGGAAGAACATTTTTACGCATATGAACGGGAACTGAACAATAAAGTAGCGACCATTATCTGTAACGTCACCGATGAAGTTCAAACGTATCAACTGGATTCTGTTCCAGATTCTGCGTACCGCAGACCGATTGTTGAGAATGAAGGGGTGCGGATGATTCGGGACAGCGTGCGTTTAGGCCCTTATGGAGCGATTGTCCTGCTAACTGATTATGAAGAAGGAGAGATTTGATGGCACTCGATACCGATACATCTCTACGCAACAAGATGATCTACAGCATTTACGTGAGGAACCATACGAAAGAAGGCACATTTCAGGCCGTTATTCCTGACCTGGCTCGCATTCGCGGGCTAGGGACAGATATTATTTGGCTGATGCCGATTCATCCAATCGGCGAAGTTATGCGCAAAGGGACTCTCGGCAGTCCATACGCGATTTCCGACTTTCGCGGTGTGAATCCTGAATACGGGACGCCAGAAGATTTCGAGGAACTGGTTGCAGCAGCTCGCGAATTAGGAATGAAAGTCATGATTGACGTCGTTTATAACCATACATCACCAGATTCCATTTTGGTAAAGGAACATCCTGAATGGTTTTATCGCCGTCCCAATGGCAGAATGGGGAACAAGGTTGGAGAATGGTACGACGTCGTCGACCTTGATTATGCTCATCAAGAACTCTGGGACTACCAGATTGAAACGTTGAAGATGTGGGCAGAAAAAGTGGATGGGTTCCGCTGTGACGTTGCCAGTCTGGTGCCGCTGGAATTTTGGTTACGAGCACGAAAAGAAGTTGCGGAAGTTAATCCCGACGCCGTTTGGTTAGCAGAGTCGGTTCATCCGAAATTCTTGCGCCAGCACCGGGACCGTAAAAACGTCGGCTTGTCTGACAACGAAGTATTCCAAGCCTTCGATATGACGTATGATTATGATGTTCACGACTTTTTTGAAGATTATTTGTGGAAAGAAATCAGCTTGAAGCATTACATGGAAATTTTAATGTTCCAAGACGGTATTTACCCAATTAATTATGTGAAACTGAAATTTTTGGAGAACCATGACCATCCGCGCTTCCGTTCTTATGTACAGGATCCGGCATCTGTCCGCAACTGGACCGCATTTTTATATTTTCAAAAGGGAGCTACGCTTCTGTATGCCGGGCAAGAGCGCGGAGTAGCGAAGCTACCCGATTTATTTAACAAGGACACGGTTCCTTGGGAAGAAGCGGATATTGATTTATCTCCATTGATGCAAAAACTTTGCCGCTTCAAACAGGAGCCTTGCTTGCAAGAAGGATCGTACTCGCTGGAAGCAGGAGTAGAATCGAATGCGGTAGTAGGAAGATACACACATCACGGAAAAACGATTCACGGAATCTTCAGTTTGGACGGGGAACCCCATGTCGTTCAAGTGGATGCGCCAAATGGAACATATAACAATCATTTGGATGATGAACCATATACCGTTCGCGACGGCGTCTTGTTAACTCGTGGAGAACCGATTCTCTTTGCACATTATCATGAACCGTTGCTGCACGACTAAACAAACGAAAGTCTGAAGATGAGCGGAAGTAAGTTGCTGGTCTTCAGACTTTGTGCCAAAACTCTGAAGATCAGCCATAAAGATTCCGCTGGTCTTCATTTTTGTGCAACAAACAGCTAAATGAAAAATGGAATCCTTTCCATTCGCAAGCTAGCAAGGACAAGGGTATTCGACACTTTCGCAATGTTGTTACCGTTAACATCAGGCAAACGCTTGCAATAAGGTGAATTCAATTAGATAATGAAGAAGTAGTAAAAATAACAAGTATAGACATCTAAGGAGGATGGAAACATGTTAACAAAATGGAAAAAAGGTAAAGTAGGTATTTTAATGGCATCGGCAGCATTTTTATTGGCTGCATGTGGCGGGGGAGAAGAGGGTGGAGACACAACTGAAACAACCTCCAACGGTACTTCTGAAACAACAGAAACAGGCGGCGACTTCTCTGGTCAAACGTTGAACGTATCTATTGATGATGACTACAAGGCCTTCGTAGATGCCATCGCTCCAGCATTTGAGGAAGAGCACGGTGTAACAATTGAAGTAACAGAGCGTGACATGTTCGAAAACTTGGAAGCGTTACCCCTTGATGGCCCTGCTAATCTAGGTCCCGATGTAATGATCGCACCTTACGACCGCGTAGGTGGACTTGGCTTACAAGGACATTTATTGGAAGTAATCTTACCAGATGACGACCGCTACGATGAAACAGATAACTTGCAAGTTACTGCAGGCGACACTGTTTACGGAAATCCATTTGTTATCGAAGCATTAGTCATGTATTACAACAAAGCATTGACCGATACACCTCCTGCAACGTTCGAAGAATTAGAAAAACTTGCACAAGATGAGCAATACGCATTCCCATCTGAAGCTGGTAAATCAAGTGCCTTCTTGGCAAACTGGGTAGACTTCTACCACTCCTATGGACTACTTGCTGGATTTGGCGGCTACGTATTTGGTGAAGACGGAACCGATACTACTGATATCGGGCTAAATTCACCAGAAGCAATCGAAGCAATTTCTTACGCACAAACGTGGTTCCAAGAATACTGGCCACAAGGAATGCTTGATAAAACCACTTCCGGTAACTTTATTGATGACCAATTCGTTGGCGGAAACACAGTAGCCGTTATCAACGGACCATGGGCAGCAGCAGCATACCGTGATGGCGGTATTGATTTCGGAGTTGCTCCAGTTCCAACCTTGCCAAACGGTGAAGAGTACGCACCATTTGCCGGCGGGAAAGCTTGGATCATCTCTTCTTACACAGAAGTTGATGAACTTGCGCAAGAATGGTTGAACTATGTGACAAACGAAGAAAATATGATGCTCTTGTTTGAAGAACATACCAACGAAATCCCTGCTAACCAAACAGCTCGTCAAACGATTCAAGATGCTGGCGACAATGAATTGGCAGTTGCGGTTATCGAACAATACAACACAGCGGTTCCAATGCCTAACATTCCAGAAATGGCTGAGGTTTGGGTCGGAGCTGAAACAATGATGTTTGACGCTGGTTCTGGCAACAAAACTCCAGAAGAAGCAGCAAATGATACCGTTGAAGTCATTCAACAAAATATCGAACAAAAATATTAATCGGTAGATTTATTTCGGCAGAGACGTGCCCTGTCTCTGCCGAAATTCTTTCAAATAGAGGGACTGCTGTTCTTTTGGCAGTAAAGGAGGAATTACCTTGGAAGATCAACAAGAGAAGAAAAAAAATGTGTATTCCCCAGAGGATGAGCAGCGAATTAAAAAAGCAACCTTGCTTTCGATTGTTCCCGGTTTGGGTCAATTCTACAATAAGCAACTCTTCAAAGCTGTTTTATTTTTCATCATTGCCGTTCTCGTTGTTTTGGAAATCATCTTGTTTGGGGCTGAAGCATTAGAAGGGTTAATTACGCTGGGCTCTACGCCGCGTGAAGACAACTCGCTATTCCTTCTGATTGAAGGGTCGCTGCAAGTTCTTATTATGATTGTGTTTGCTTTCATGTATATGATCAATATTTACGATGCTCGTCGTGTAGCAAAATTACGAGCACTCGATGAATCGAACGTCGCTTACTCGGCTATCGGGAATATAAAAAATGCTTATCAAAATGGCTTTGCCTATTTACTTACGATTCCAGCTTATCTCGTTATGGTTTTTGCCATTTTATTCCCTGTATTGGTGACCATTTTCATTTCCTTTACCAACTATGATTTCTACCATATCCCGCCAGCGAACTTAGTTGACTGGGTTGGATTTGATACCTTCACATCGATTTTTGCACTCAGCACGTACCGTGACACGTTCTTCGATGTGTTCAGTTGGACCGTTATCTGGACGGTAGCGGCAACGACTTTGCAACTCGTCATAGGAATCTTCACTGCAGTGGTCTTGAATCAACCGTTTATCAAAGGAAAGCGCATCTTTGGTGTTATTTTGCTATTACCATGGGCGGTACCAGCTTTCATCACCATAATGTCCTTTTCAAACATGTTCAACGACAGTGTTGGTGCCATTAATTCCCAAGTGATTCCATTCTTGAACCACTTGCCGTTTGTGGACATCGGTGCCATTTCTTGGAAAACCGATCCGTTTTGGACAAAAATAGCGATTATCGGGATTCAAGGTTGGGTAGGCTTCCCCTATATTTATGTATTGGTTTCCGGGATCCTTCAATCGATTCCGAATGACTGGTACGAAGCAGCGGTCATTGACGGCGCTTCGCCCGTTCAAAAATTCCGCTTCATCACCTTGCCACAAATTTTTGCTGTTGCGGCCCCTATTTTCGTAACGCAATACACCGGGAACTTCAACAACTTCTCTATGATTTACCTCTTCAATGAAGGGGGACCGGGAAGTGTCGGTTCAGGCGCAGGGTCAACGGATATTTTAATTTCCTGGATCTTTAAGCTGACGACCGGACAGTCACCGCAATACAACATCGCAGCCGCTGTAACATTGATTATTTCCGGAATCGTCATCACGATTTCGATGCTGATATTCAGTCGTACGCGTGCATTTGAAATGGAGGATTGAGGAAGATGGCAGAAAGAAAACCGAAGAAAATTCATACACAAAAACGCAGCCGGATGTGGAATAAAATTTTCACCTATGCCTACTTAACGCTGTTGAGTGTCATTATTATCTATCCGTTGCTCATTACGGCCACTTCAGCTTTCCGAGCTGGGAACTTGTTGGCCTTTGACTTAAAACTAACCGGACCTTGGACGTTGGACAACTTCAAACGACTCTTCAACGATACCTTGTATCCACAATGGTATATGAATACGTTGAAAGTGGCGCTAACAACGATGGTGATTCAGGTAATTGCCATTACGCTAGCTGGTTTCGCCTATAGCCGTTATCGGTTTATCGGACGCAAGCAGTCCTTGAAGTTTTTCTTGATTATGCAAATGGTGCCGACAACGGCTGCCTTGACTGCCTTCTATGTAATGGGGCTCTTGGTAGGCGGTTTGGATCAGCACTGGTTCTTGATTTTCGTTTACATCGGTGGCGGGATTCCGATGAATACGTGGTTGATGAAAGGGTACTTTGATACGATCCCAATCGAATTGGATGAGTCCGCACGCTTGGACGGAGCAGGGCACCTGCGTACCTTTGCCCAAATCATCTTGCCGTTAGTACGGCCGATGATTGCGGTTCAGGCATTATGGGCATTTATGTCTCCGTTTGGTGAATATCTATTGGCTCGGTTCCTCTTGCGGAGTCCAGCCAACTATACGGTTGCGAATGGATTGCAGACCTTTATCAACAACCCGCGTGATCAACGAGTTGCGCTCTTTGCGGCCGGTGCCATCTTGATTGCTGTACCGATCGCAACCTTATTCTTCTTCTTGCAAAAGAACTTTGTAGCCGGTTTGACCGCTGGTGGTACCAAGGGATAACCCTTTATACGGGAAGGTTTGCGTAATGGTCATGGTTCATTTAAAATGGGACCAAATGAAGTGAAATGTAGGTGTTGTTGATGCAAAATGCGGCTTTTCCCGTAAATTATTTAACCAGTATTTGGACTCCCGTGAGAGCTTTCTTAGGGAGAAAACAATTAAGCTGGCCGAAAATTCTATTTGTCATTTTATTCTTGAATGGATTAATGATGATTCCAATTTCCCTGAACTATGCACGAACGACCGTCTTCAGTTTGGATGCAACTTTCCCGACCCTTTTAGAAATGGTGGACGAGGAAGTGGTGGCAGCACTTGACCAAACGGAGACAAAGAACGGGACCGTAACCTTTAAACGTTCGTTTGATTTACAAACAGAAGATGGTTTAATAGCAGGCGGCCTGAGCGACAGTGAAGCAAGTACCGCCTTAGAAGCAGAAAACGTAATTGTTTTTGAAGAAAATCGCCTCATTCTAAAAGAAGGTGACTTGCCCATCAGTGAGGTACCATATACCGCTGATGTGGATTGGTCCAGTTTGACAACGCCAGACGAGGTGCGGGAGGAAATTAGTCAGCAATGGTACTACGCCAACCAAACGTATATCGTCGCTACTTTCTCCTTCATCATTGCGGCTATTTTGTTAGTAATGAACCTCTTTTTAATCTTCGGCGCAGCATTTTTCATTTTCTTAGCCAGCCGGAGTGCCTATATCGAAATCGATTCGTACAAGGAAAGTGTCAATTTAATTTTGAATGCGATGGGTTTGCCGATGCTTGTTGCAATGGTGTTAGGTTTAATTCTGCCGGATATTACAACTATGATGAGCGCTCAGACATTCGGCTTAGTGATTATTATTGTGATGATTTATTACAAGACACGTTTTTCTGAGGCGTATGTGGAACATGTGAAGAGTGGTGCCCCTCGCCAGAAGAAACCAGAATAAAGGAAGGAGCAGGGTGACTTTATGAAAAGATTGTTTGCGATTGACCCTTGGAAGCTGACAACTACACAGTTGCATCAAGATGAAAAAAGACTGCAAGAGAGTCTCACGTCGCTTGGAAATGGCTATATGGGAATGCGGGGGAACTTTGAAGAAGGCTACTCCGGGGATACGCATGAAGGAACATACCTTGCAGGTGTTTGGTTCCCCGACAAGACACGAGTCGGATGGTGGAAGATTGGTTATCCGGAATACTTCGGTAAAGTGATCAATGCGATGAACTTTATTCAAGTCAGAATCGAAGTGGACGGTCATCAAATTGACTTGGCGAAAGACCGTTTTGATAACTTCTACCTAGAGTCCGATATGCAAACCGGTGTCTTGACTCGTCATTTCGATTGGCAGAATGAAGCAGGCAATGTGAAGATTCGGTTTCATTTCGAGCGCTTCTTGAGCATTGTTCAAAAGGAAATTGCCGTGATTGAAGTGAAGGCAGAAGTCCTAGAAGGAAATCCGACGATTAGGTTGATGCCTGGACTGGACAACGAAGTACATAACGAAGATGCAAACTACGACGATATGTTTTGGGAAGCAGTTGCTGAGAGCAATGAAACGCCAGCTTACCTGACCGCTCGCACCATTCCGAACAACTTCGGCATCGATCGGTTTACGGTTACAGGAGCAATGGTGAACGAGGTAGACGGACTGACGAAGGAAGACAGTCTAACTGAACCGTTGAAAGTGAAGGAGAAGTTTACGGGAGAAGTTGCAACCGGGAAGCGCATTGTTTTACGCAAGTATGTGGCGATGGTTACGAGCCGTGACGTTGAACCAGTTGCACAAGTAGATGCTGCTAGAAAGCTGGCTCAAGCTGCAGCGGAAAAGGGCAAAGATGCGTTGCTTCAAGAACACATGGATGCCTGGAGCATGCGTTGGCAGAAGGCGGATGTGAAGATTGAAGGAGACGACGAAGCACAACAAGGGGTTCGTTTTAACTTGTACGGATTGTTCTCTACCTATTACGGAGAAGACAGCCGGTTGAATATCGGACCAAAAGGCTTCACGGGGGAAAAATATGGCGGTGCCACTTATTGGGACACCGAAGCGTTTATTTTACCGCTCTATCTCTCAGTTGCTGAACCGGAGATACCGCGCAACTTGCTGTTGTACCGTTACAATCAATTAGAAGGTGCCTTCGTGAACGCGAAGCAACAAGGACTGAAGGGCGCACTGTATCCAATGGTGACCTTCACTGGTATTGAGTGCCACAATGAATGGGAAATTACCTTTGAAGAAATTCACCGGAATGGCGCAATCGCTCATGCCATCTATAACTATACGAATTATACTGGCGATGAGAGTTATTTAGTCAATGAAGGAATCGAAGTGCTGGTGGAAATTTCTCGTTTCTGGGCGGATCGGGTTCATTTTTCCAAACGGAACAACCAGTACATGATTCATGGTGTCACCGGACCAAACGAATATGAGAATAATATCAACAACAATTACCATACAAATAATATGGCTGCTTGGACGTTGGAGTATACGTTGGCTAGCTTAGAAAAGGTTGCTGCCGCGAAACGGGATGAATTAGGCATAACAGAGGAAGAGCAGGCACTTTGGCAGGATATTACGGAAAACATGTACTATCCAGTAGATGAAGAACGAGGGATTTTTGTTCAGCATGATACGTTCCTAGACAAGGAACTTCGAACAGCTGACGAGTTGGATCCGAGTGATCGCCCGTTGAACCAAAACTGGTCGTGGGATAAAATTTTACGTTCACCTTTCATTAAACAAGCGGACGTTCTGCAAAGCATGTACTTTTTAGGTGATCGCTACACAACGGAACAGAAAGAAAAGAACTTTGATTTCTACGAACCGATGACTGTACATGAATCTTCCTTGTCGCCGAGTATTCATGCAATCCTTGCAGCGGAACTAGGCCGAGAAGACAAGGCAGTTGAATTGTATTCGCGCACAGCACGCTTGGACTTGGATAATTACAACAATGATACCGAAGACGGATTGCATATTACATCGATGAGTGGTGCTTGGTTAGCAATCGTACAAGGGTTCGCTGGGATGCGGATTACGGACGGCCAACTATCCTTTAAGCCTTTCTTACCGAAAACGTGGGAAAGTTATGACTTCAAAATCAACTTCCGTGGTCGCCTCATTGATGTTCACATTAATCAAGCAGGCCTTGCGTTGACGTTAGAAGAAGGCGAACCATTGGAAATCAAGTTAATGGATGAAGTCGTTGTTCTGGACGGAGAAGTAAACAAATCGATTTAATGAATAGAAAGGACCACATTGCGTTGGTCCTTTTTTGATAAAAGGAGAGAAGTTTATGTTAAAAGGAATCATCTTTGATTTAGACGGTGTTATCACGGATACTGCGGAATTTCATTTTCTTGCGTGGCAGAAGTTAGGGGAGAAGATTGGGATTACCTTTGACCGAGCCTTCAACGAAAACTTAAAAGGAATTAGCCGAATGGATTCCCTGGACCGCATCCTGGCTTACGGCAACAAAGAAAATAACTATACACAGGCAGAGAAAGAAGCCCTCGCTCATGAAAAAAATGAACACTATAAGCAACTGATTCAGCAAATTTCGCCAGAAGACTTGTTGCCCGGAATAGCTTCCTTCATTAAAGCGTGCCAAGAAAAAGAGTTGCTGCTGGCTCTTGCTTCAGCCAGCAAAAATGGTCCAACCATTTTAACGAGGCTAGGATTGGCCGATGTCTTTGAAGTAGTCGTTGACCCAGCTACATTAAGGAAAGGAAAGCCGGATCCTGAAATTTTCCTTCAGGCAGCAGAATCATTAGGTCTAGACTCTTCTGAATGTGCGGGCGTAGAAGATGCGGAAGCAGGGATTGAAGCAATTAACCGGGCAGGTATGTTTTCTGTAGGGGTAGGAACTGCTGAAGCGATGAGTGGAGCCGATCTTTTTGTAGAAGATACAATTGATTTAAATTTGGAGGAAATAATAGCATCATTTAATCAAAAATAAGGGTTTATCCTTTACTTGGAACCGCTTCCGTGGTATTATATAGACGTAGAGAAGGATAGTTCATACATTTCGTGAGAAGTAGTAAAGAGGAGAAGTGTATACAGATCTTTCTTTACGCAGAAACGCAAGAGCTCTAAATAGATGGAGGTTCTTCATTCAAAAGTGTGAACGATTGAAGTAAAGAAATGAAAATCTCGAAAAAATCACTAACTCGAATGAACACCGATTATATTTGAAACATAGAGTTCGAATCAAATAGATGAAGCCAAAACAAAGCAGTATCGTAAGAAAGCTTTGAAGAATCCTTCATCTTGAGCCTTGCGCTTTCACGTAGAAGAAGATTCTTTTCAGATTGAGAGTGGCGAGAAGCCCCATTCTGAAGTTTGTAAGAATCTTCCCATTATTCATCTTCATCTTGTGGCCGTTGTCCTGTTTGCAGGGTTAGCCGATAAGGAAGGTTGATTTAATATCGGATCCCCCTATATTGAAGAACATGAAACTTGGATAAATGAAAGTTTACCAACGGATGTAGTGTTGGTTCCTAAGAGGACACGTGTGACAAGTATGAAGGGGGAAGAGCTACGATAAGTGGCTCTTCCTTTTTTGACGCCATTTGACACCGGTTCCTTCTGTATGCTATCATGATGACCTACCGTTACAAGACATTTTTTGGGAAAAAGTCTTGACCAAATATTGAAGCGGTGCTACTATATAGAAGTTGTCTCGAGCGCTTGAATGAGCTTCAAATCAAACATTTGAAATTGCTTGACAAGTTTGCACGGAGATGATATTTTATAAAAGTCGCTGAAACAGACGCAACAAACTTTTTTGAAAATAAATTAAAAAAGTTGTTGACGAATCGAAGAAGCGGTGCTATTATTAAGTAGTTGTCACAAAGCGTGTTACACGCCAGACGTGATAACGGATTGACCTTTGAAAACTGAACAAAGAATGAACGAACCAAACGTGCAGGGCATCCTTACGGATGCACACAATTAAGTCGGCACTTGTGCCGCAAAACATCAAGTCAGCAAAAAAAGAGCTATTCTGCTCATCATGT
>NZ_JARBEA010000080.1 GCF_028863945.1 Jeotgalibaca caeni
TACTATATCCCAAAAAAAGAAAATAGCAGGCAGTAACCCCCGTCGGGGTTTCTACCTGCTAATCTTAGTATGTTTTTATGGATTTTTTTAGTTCGTTAAAGTGAAGGGTCAAAAGAGTCGCTACTTCATTGAACTGCCATTGGAAACAAAGTTTTCGTATCAGGTTGGGTCTAGAAAATGCTTCGCTGCAGGACTATCTGGTAGAATTCTTGTGGATAATGAGCTTTGTTTTGAATATTGTGGGTATTCTGGACTTGATTCCTTCTATTTCGACAAGAGAAGTGGCGTTTTTTGGTTTGTTTTACTCGTATACTTCTTTCCCCCATCTTTAGTATAATGATCGTATCGAATACATTTTGAATGATTTTTGCCAGAAGTCTTTCGTACGATAGGCAAAGTAAAACTTTGAGGTGAAAAAATGAAAAAGATGGTTTATCCGACTGAAGTATTAGAAGTAACAATTGAGAGGATTGATCCGAAAGGGTACGGTTACGCCCGCTATATTCATCCGCCAGATAAAGGATCGAATGGGAAACATCTGAATATCAACGTAACAAACGTGGTTCCGGGTGATGTAGTAAGAGTAACGATTGAAAATGCGAAAGGTCGCAACAAGGCTTATGTTGACTATGATGAATTGATAAAACCAGGTCCTTCAAGGAATCTAGAAATCCCAACCCACACAGCTGTTTCAGGCGGTACGCCGCTTCAATACATGCACTATGCGAATCAATTGGAATATAAAATGGACATGGTAAAAGGCTACCTAGAAGAGGCGGGATTTGATCCGTCCTTGGTCCAACCTATTATCGGAATGGATGAGCCAAACCGCTACCGAAATAAAATGGAGTTAACATTCGGTTCGAATGGAGAACTCGGCATGCACCAACAAGGGAATTTCCGCCGCGTCATTGATTTGGAAGATTCCATTTTGGCACCTAAAGTGATGGTAGAGGTGAAGCATGTCATTAGCCAGTGGCAGAAGGATTATCAACTACCTGGATATGACAAGACAACGCAGAGTGGGGTGTTGCGTAATTTGTTGATGCGTACTTCCTTTGCGACAGGTGAACTGATGGTAGTTTTGTATGCAGTAGAGGCACCGAGCACTTTATCAGAGGCAGTGAGTGACCTTACGGAAAGACTCACCTCACAGTTTGATCAATTAGTCAGTTTGCAATGGATCGAACATGCAGCCGCAGTAGAGCGGATTCAAGCAGATGCAACGCATATTTTGCATGGTCGCGATTATATCAATGATGAATTGAATGGGTTTAAGTACCGAATTTGGCCCGATACATTCTTCCAAGCCAACCCTGTGCAGGCAGAGAAGTTAGTGGAGTTAGCCTTAGAAATGGCTGATGTGAATGAAGAGATGAGAGTGCTCGATTTATTTTGTGGTGTAGGAACGTTTAGTCTTCCTTTTGCTAAGCGCAGCAAGGAATTAGCTGGAATTGAAATCGTGGAAAACTCCATCTTGTCAGCGAGACGCAACGCCAAAGATAATGGCTTAGATAATACGTACTTTATGGTAAACGATGCTAGAGTTGGTTTAATCGAACTGAAAGAAACCTGGGGACAGCCAGATTTACTGGTTCTAGATCCGCCTAGAAGCGGTGCCGGCGGGAAGGTGATGCGAAGCATTGGTCGTTTCGGTACCGATAAAATTATCTACGTTTCTTGTAGCCCGAAGAGCTTAGCGGAAGACTTGATATGGTTGAAGGATTTCGGTTATGAGTTAATTACGGTTCAGCCTGTGGACCAGTTTCCTCATACGACACATGTTGAGTGTGTAGTATTGATGGAAAAGAAATAGAATAGAATCGCTTAACAGAGGGGGGGTGTAGGCTTTATGAAAGCGTCTAAAAACCTCTTTTTACGAAATTAGGGATAAATCAGTGTCTGATTTTTCGTTTGGAGCTATAAAGGATGGGCACGTGTGTGGGAACAGGACGATAAAAATAATTCGATAAAGGTTGACATTAATGGTAAAATGTCAAATGATAATAAAAATAGTAAATAAATAATACTTATAATGTATTGTAAATTAGATAATGTATATTAAATATTTTTTACAGATAGTGGAGTTGTAACTTATGAATTTACATGAAACCATAGAGCATATTTTACGTTCAAATCCTGCTTATATTGGGGAGAACGGTGAGATACTTAAGACAAAAGTAATAGAGGCAGTCAGTAACCTTGATTCATTCTTAGTTAAAGCTTTTAGAGATAACGAGATCACTTGTAAGGTATTCTTTAGCCAAATAGAAGATACATGGGTGTTGAATCAAGAAAAGTTAAAATGGGTAGTCAATTCAAAAGAGTTTTTAGAAGATAGCTATACGGCTTACACTTCTGAAATTGGTTTAACAACGGGTGGCAGGTTTTTGAGTGCGAGCACTGACGTTGTGTTAGACTTCCCTTATAAGGACGCAATTGTCGTGGGAGGTCAAGATAAAGATGATCAGAAACGACAAGAAATAATGTATCATGAAATATTAGGTTATGATCAAATTACGAACTTAAAAGCCCCTAAAGTATTGGCTAATGCAAAGCGGTACACCTCCGAAGGTACTGAAGATGATATTATCTTAGATGATAACGATAACTTAATCATTAAAGGAAATAATTATGCAGCACTAAACAGTCTATTAGAGCGGTATAAGGAGAAAGTTAAGCTTATCTATATTGATCCGCCATTTAATACTCTGAATGATAGTTTTCAATATAATGATCGATTTAATCGAGCTACTTGGCTCACATTTATGCAAAACAGGTTAAAAATAGCCAAAAAATTACTAAAAAGTTCAGGCATTATTTTTGTGCAAATAGACAAAAATGAGGAACACTATTTAAAAGTATTAATGGATAAAATATTTGGAGAAGAAAACTTTGTAAACAGTATCGCTGTTCAATCTTCAACAGCATCAGGAAATAAAACAGCACACAAAGATAAAACAATAATTAAAACCAAAGATTCTATCTTGGTTTATAAAAACAGTACAAATATAATTTTAAATCCTCAATATATGGCGCAAGATAAGTGGGATACACACTTTAACTCCATCTTGCATAAGGGCGATAACGGATACGAAACACTATCATTAAGAGATTACATGATTCAAGAAGGTATTATCCCTGAGGATTACAAAATTGATGAAAATTCTATAAATGACGAATTCTTTTTAAACTTTGTTTTTGAGAATAGAAAAAAGATTTACACAACCAAAAGCTCTATTCCGAAAGTTATTAAAGAAGAATCAATCTCAAAGCAAGGGGAAATTATTAGTTATTTTGATAATAACAATGAACCACAGTTTGCTTTAAATGGTAGAAGACTTGGTTTTTTAAATAATAATATCAAATATGTTGACGGGGAAGAGGTTATTGCAAAGTTGGTAACTGACATTTGGGTAGATATTAATTTTAATAATACTCAAAATGAAGGAGGAATTTCATTTCCCGCTGGAAAGAAACCGGAACAGCTTTTAAAGCGTATAATTGAATTATCAACAAACAGAGGAGATTTAGTCTTAGATTTCTTTGTAGGCTCTGGGACTACAGCGTCTGTTTGTCACAAATTAAATAGAAGATACATAGGAATTGAACAAATGAATTATATTAATAATCTTACAGTTCAACGCCTTAAAAATGTTATTTCAGGTGATAAATCTGGAATTTCCACTTCAGTCGACGTCAATTGGCAGGGTGGTGGTACTTTTGTTTACTGTGAACTTTTGGAAGACAGCCAACGTTTAATAGATATGATAATATCCGCTAATGAGGACACCATACAAGGGATCAAAGAAACTATTTATCACAGCGAGCAAATCGTCCCTTATATTTTGACTTCAGACTTAAAAAAAGCAGATAAGGTCTTCAGCGAATTAACTTTAGAAGATAAGAAGGAAGTACTGATAGGACTAATTGATAAAAATAAGCTGTATGTTAATTACTCTTCTATTGATGATGATGAATACGAAGTAAGTGAAGAAGATAAAGCTTTCAGCAAATCATTCTACGAAGGTAGTGGAAGTCATGAATAATAAACAGTATCTTCATCAAAAAATTCTAGCCGTACAAGAAGCAATCGGTCTGAAACAGTTACCAGAGATTGTTGAGGCAGGATTGGCCGATCATATTGCTTTAAGGCCGTATCAGATAGAAGCTTTACGTTACTTTGTGACCTACTATGAAACGGGGTTAAGTGATAACAAGCAAATTGATACACTTTTCCATATGGCAACCGGCTCAGGTAAGACTGTTATTATGGCAGCATTAATTCTTTACCTATATACTAAAGGTTATCGTAATTATGTTTTTGTTGTAGATCAGAATAATATTATACAAAAAACAAAAGAAAACTTTTTGAATATGAAATCGAACAAATATCTTTTTGCCAATGAACTGTCAATTTCAGGTGAAAAGATTATTATTCGTGAGGTCGATAAGTTTACAGCCTTAAATCCAGAAGAAAACGCGATTAATATCCATTTTTCAACCACGAATGGTCTACACAATAATATTACAATGCCTAGAGAAAATTTAATGTCAATTGATGACTTTGAAGGTACGCCGGTAGTATTTTTAGCAGATGAGAGCCATCATTTAAATCGTCAAACTTTAAGGACCCCCACTGAAAAGAGAGACGCTGCGGAAATAGATAATAATTGGGAACAAACTATTCGAGGGCGGGCTTTTCATGCAAATATTAATAATATTATGTTGGAATTTACTGCTACGGTGGACTTAAATGAAGAATCAATTCGTAACAAATATCTTGATAAGATTGTCTACGACTATTCATTGAAGCATTTCCGTGAGAGTGGATTCACGAAAGAATTCCATAACTTTGCAACAAGTACCGATATCTGGACGCGAACACTTATTGCCTGTATTATGAGTGAATTTAGACGGTATTTGTTTGCAGATGCTGGTCAAAATGTGAAGCCAGTTATAATGATTCAATCTAATACGAAGAAGGAATCGGAAACTTTCTATGAAGAATTCCATGATAACATCCACAAAATCACTGCAGAAGAGCTCCAGAAGTTATATAGCATTCAAAATGTCCCAGAGCTTCATGAAGCACTTGATTATTTTAAAAAGAAAGAATCATCATTGAACTTACTTGCTAATAGCCTACGTAAGTCAATGACTAAAGAATATTCATTAAACATTAACAGTACGACAGAAAATACTCCGAAAAATCATGTTTTGTTAAACTCATTGGAGGATAAGGACAATTCTTTACGTTTAATTTTCACAGTGAAAATGCTGATCGAAGGTTGGGATGTGTTAAACTTATTCGATATTGTTAGAGCGTTCGATAAACGTCAATCTAAAAAGTACACCTTATCGGAAGCGCAGTTAATTGGTCGTGGTGCTAGGTATTTTCCATTCCAGGTGACAGAGGGCCAAGAACGATATAAACGGAAGTATGATCAAGATATAGATAATCCATTTCGATACTTGGAAACAATGTACTTTCATAGTAACAATGATTCACGCTACATTTCAGAATTGCGGGAAGCTTTGATTTTCACAGGCATGGTAGATGATAAAAAACGTAAGATTACGTATATTTTAAAAGATAGTTTCAGAGAGTCTGATTTATTCAACACTGGGTTGGTGTTTTCAAATGAACGAATATTGAAAGATCGACAAGAAGTACTAGGCCTTGATGCTAGTCAACAATTCGAAACACACCGAGCAGTACTTCGGTCACATTCAGGTTTAGTTACGACCATGCTAGAAGGTGGCATCAAAGAACTTCCTCATACTAAAATAAACCAGAAGTTTGTACAATTAAGATTTGCAGAGATTCCATACAACGTACTAGTTGGTGCTTGTGAGCGCTACCCTGCATTGAGATTTTCTTCACTTAGGAAGAAATATCCGCATTTAAAAAGTTTACGTCAGTTTTTAACTGGAGATGATTACTTAGGTAATAATACACTTGAACTAGTTTACTATACAGAGGAATATACAACCCGAGATTTATATAATGGGCTAATTGATATTTTTAAAAATATTGCTAAGACTGTTGTTAATATAAAGCCAGAGTATCAAGGTAGTGAATTTTTTAAAGCAAATGCTATAAGCAATGTTATTAAAGATAAGAGTATTTTATTATCGGATAGCGGTCAGGGAAGTTTATTTGATGAAAATAATGATGGTATAGGTGTTTCTCAAAGAGATGTGTCAGATGAACGATTAAGGCTTGATTTAAGACAAGAAGATTGGTACGTCTATGAAGATAATTATGGTACGAGTGAAGAAAAGAAGTTCATAGTTTATTTCAAAACTTATATTGCACCTAGATTAGATGAAAAAGGATTGGAGTATTATGTTATTCGAAATGAACGAATCGCAGATTTAGCAATTTATAGTTTCGAAAATGGAGAACGTTTTGAACCAGATTTTCTACTTTTCATCAAACGTAATCGAGATTCTGGCTATGAAGTTAGTCAAGTATATGCTGAACCGAAAGGAAGCCACTTATTAGAATATGATCAGTGGAAAGATAATTTTTCTATCCAGATTGAATCTGTCGCTAAGTTAGATGATAAGTATACATTTAATAATAAGTATCGTGTACTTGGATTACCTTTATTCAATGAAGAGCATCGTCTGGCTGAGTTTAAAACAGCTGTTGACGAAATGATATCAAAACTATAACAATTTTTAGATAAGTTATGAATACTCCTTTTACAGTAGATGCTTAAGAAAAATCTACCTTAAGAGGAGTATTATATTATTTATTCTAATTTTACTTAAGTTGTTCTCCATATTAAAAGGTGTTAGAATATAAACGAGAACGTATGTTCTTTTTTTGAAGGGGGTGCTCTTTTGCTATCATTTAAACAGCTAATTAAGACTGAATATACAGATGAAATAAAAGATTGGTTGGAAAGCTATATTCCAAACCATTTAAATGAATTGACCGACTTACATTATCCGAATGAAAGTATTGGCCATATTAAATTGCTTGATTTCGATATAATAAAGTTATTTATCAATGATATTGGTCCTTATTTATTAGATATAACAATTCAAATTAGGCAAAGGTGGCAAGTTTCGGTCTATGAGGAAGATGGTTCCTATGGATTTACTGGGCATCCTTGGGCTAACTTGCAGACACAATTCAGAATCGGGGAAGATTTTCATGAAATGGGAGCTCTAAGCTACGGTAAATACTCAGAAAAAGTTGATCACGTTTATCCGCTTGATGATCAATTAGTTCCTATTATACATAAAGGTCAAAATGATGAAATAGCCTCTGAAATTCTTAAGATAGTTTATCCAGAAGTTTTAGAAAATGGCAAAGCTATTAATCCATTAGCTTTTGCCCATCGTATTAAACTTGATGTGAAAGAGTTAGTTCTTAGCGAAGACTGTAGCATTCATGGACAAGTTTATTTCCGTGACTGTGAAGTCGAGACTATGGAAATCCAACATTATCCTAAAGAAATTGTTTCTATAGAAAAAGGAACAGTTGTAATTGATCCCCGACTAAAAGAATTAAAAGGTACGGGAGCATATAACAATACAATCATCCATGAATGTATTCATTGGATTCTTCATTATAAAGCGGCAATGTTTGGCGAATTAGTTCACTCCAATATGCAAATTGATGAAGAAACATTCTTACATAATTTTAATCAAACTCACCAAGAAAATGCTTTTATGGAAGTACATGCTCGGAGTCTAGCTCCATGTATCTTACTGCCTAGAGAAGTTTGCATAACCAAAGTTGAAGAATATCAAATAGAGCATCAAAATATTTCTGATTTGCTGGGTAGTATAAAAGAATTACAACACTTACAGGAAAAAAGTGAATTAGAAAAAAAGGTTGCCCAGATCCATTGGGCCATATTTCAGATTGCTCAAAACTTTAATGTACCTATAGTTACAGCAAAAATAAGACTCATTGACCTAGGTTATGAAGAAGCTATTGGCGTACTAAATTATGTAGATGGAAGTTATGTTGAAGATTATGCATTTTCTCGAGGAAGTTTAAAACGAAATCAGACATTTTCATTAAAATATGATGATTTTATAGACCTACTTGATAGTTCAGAAGAATTAGGGCGTAAATTATCTGGAGAAAACTATGTTTATGTAGAATCACATGTAATTAAAAATGATAGTAAATATCTTTATGAGACAATTAATGGTGAAATTAATCTAACTGATTATGCCAGATATCATATGGATGAATGTTGTCTTCCTTTTAACGTGAAATTAATGTCAACAACCAGGTCCCAACTTCATTTTCTTTATTTAGGGGTTTTATATCATAGCCAAAGGTCAAGATTACAATTTAGCTTAGCCTATCCAGAAGATGTTGAGGATAAAACAAGCTTCTTGAGAGAAGAACAAGACAATCTGTTTGTGGCAAGATAAACGTACATACAATTGCAGCGCAAAAGTACATAGCTCCGCAAGCAGCTTAGGGTAAAATAA
>NZ_JARBEA010000081.1 GCF_028863945.1 Jeotgalibaca caeni
AATCAGAGAAAAATTTCAGGCGCAAAGGTGTGTACTTTTTCTTTGCAATATTGTGTAGGAATGTCTTGCAAAACACATTTTTCTAATTTATACAAAAAAATTTTATTTTAGCTCAAAACTAGAGTAACAATTCTCCTAATAAGAAGCAATATGAAAATAATATTAATCTTACCATTCTTTTGCGAAAAAATGCACAAAAAAATGAAAAATTATATACATTTAATTGTTCAAGTGACTTTCATCATCCTACAAAGGTTTACAAAAAAATAGGAGGACCCGAATAATTCATAGGTTTTCGGAGACTCTTCTGAAATCCAGTTATATCAATCTTTTTTATGTCTTTTACTCGCAGCCTTTGGATATACAAAAAGAACCCCAATCTACTATGGTTAAAGCGTCGAAATCTAACCATAGCAAGGGGTTCTCTCAATGACTATATTATAGGAAAAACGCGTAAAGTTTACCTCAAACATGATTGTGTCTAATACAGGTAGCAATCTTTCAACGGATGCCGGCATGATATTAATTAAAGAATTTATGGATTCAATTGGCTCTTCGGAACTGACAAACCAACTCCTTCATATTAAAGAAGAGCGGCTCCTTTTCTAGCTTCTCGAAGGATATTCCGCGAACTCTTCGGCTAATCTACTGAAGGAAAATCCAATCTTTCGTTTGATACGAATGGGAATCTGGAAAAGCTGGCAGAGTCTTACGTTCTTGTGGACGATGATGGGGCTGTCTCAAAATGAGGCAGCATTCCAAGTGGATACCTACGACTTCGACTGTTCAAAGTGGCTGGGAAACTGGTCAAGAGCGGTCGCAGGTTGTTGCTGAAAACAAGTTCTTCGCATGTTTTCCAAAACTTGTTCTGCCACTTGTTGGATAAGAATTCAGCAACTGTGTTGATAAATTAAAATTCAACCTAATTTTTTAACTTATGGGAATCCAAGGGATTCGTGCGCCCAAAACAGAGAGAAAATCAATTTTACTCTTTGAAAATGCATCCTCGATTGGCCCATGGATGAATTGAAATGCAGGAATCACATTTTAAAGAAGAAAATTCAATAATTTCCAAAAATAACTAGAAAAATTAGAAGTATGAATTATTCAGGTAATTTTAATATAATCATACTTTTAATGCAACAGCATGTTGAAAAAATACTTTACAAAAAAAACTCCCTCCGAAGTAGTCTCACATTTAAGTGACTACCTCGAAGGGAGTTCCATTTTCACTATTGAACTTTCTCCGGATGAAGGTCTTCCACATCCACGTTATACCCATACTCTATAATTACTTCTAGAATCATTGCTCTATATTTCAGCTCATCGACTTCATCCATAAACGCATCCAACTGCTTACAATTCACCACAAACTTCTCCGCATCTTCTTCCTTTTCAAAAATAAAAACTTGTTCTCCCGTTACTGGGTACGTAAGAATTACTTTTGTACCTTCATGATTTACTATTATTTCTTGATTATTTTTCTCCATAATGATCTCCCACCTTTTATGAAAACGCTAACTACTTTATTTTATCAATCTTTTTGACTATTGTCGATAGGGTTTCGTAAGTGAGGGCTGCTTTTTTAATAACCAACCTGTCGTTCTGACAACTCCCGGTCATACACTTCCTCAATCGTTTCAATCCCCTCGTCCCGCCAGTTCTTCAAAATGCATTCCAAATAAGCGTACGACTTCGCGCCATACTTGCTGGCTAGGAGAAACGCATGCTGAACCATTTCCTCGTCACCAAAGAATTCAATCCAGCGTTGTAAGGCCTGATGGATTTTCTTGGTATAGGGTGGATAGCTGCCCAAATGAGCGGTCCAGTTTTCTTCCCACCAGATGAAGTCATGTTTATTTAAATTAGGTTCGTCATCATCTTCTTCTAAAAGATTTTTGTTCTTTTTAAAACTGTTTGTATTACCACTGTTCTTATTAAGGGTACGATTCTTCGTGCTAGAAGAATCAGCCACCTGGAACTCCGAAGCCGTAAAATCAGGCAACGGTTCTTCAAGTTCCGTTGCCTCTGTTTTTGATTCTGTAGAAATGGTTTGTGGGATGGTGTAGAGGTTGTTGCTGTACTTCCCGGCGTTAGAGTGTTGCTCCACAACCAAGTAGCCTTTCTCAAGCAACAGTTTTCTGTGCTTGCGGAAACGATCCTTCCCAATATTTAAATCGTGGCAAATGAGATCAACGGAAGGAAACGCCGTATTCCCTGCCCCGGCGTAAGATGCGATGTAGGAATAAATAGCCTTTGCTTCAATCGTAAGGTCCGGATCTTTCATTACCTTTTTGGGAATAATGCCATAGCCTAATGCGAGAATGTCTTGGTTGTTTGTCATGGGAGCGGCCTGCTTTCGTTTTTTATTTTTCTCTTCCTTTATAAGAACGAAATTCGGGTAGGGAGTGTTACGTTTCGTCGTTAAAATTGGATAGCGTAACGAGATAGTCGTTCTCGTTGCACTACAGCCTTTTAGATAGGAAAGGATTACTCCATACTCCATGTTCCTAAAATTTCACCTGTTCCACCATCATATGCCCCTAACGTATGCTCAACAAAATAAACATACTGACTAACATTTATGGGATTTCCTTCCATAGCCGTATATTCTGAAGTAGATATGCTGAAGATTCCGTCAGATAGGTAATCTCATGAATGAGCGACTGCATCCCTCTTGTTTGTACATCTCCATCTTCCATATGTGTTTCTCTGTAATACCAGAGTTCACTAATTCTTGGTCTAGTGGAATTAGCTTCTTTTTTGCGGAAGGAGATGGTTAACAATTTCTGGATAACTAGGAGAGTAAAGGATTTTCCCTTCTGCTGTTTTTTCTAAAACAAGATTAAATGAATACGGGTTGAAATCTTCTGGATTGGTACCATGAATCGGTTGTTAATCAATCGCAAATTCGCTAAGCACACGGGCAGAAGCTGTAAAATCGTCTGAAACATAAAAAAATATTTGATCCGATTTCACTATAGCTTACTTCATCAATGGTAGCCCAGTGCCCCTTAAAATCTTTTGATTTGTCAATTTAAGCTAGACAAAGTTGATTCATCTAGGTAACTCAAAAATACTTCCAGTGGCGTCTGGTAATCCAATGATTTTCGTGGGATATTATTTCGCTTATTCTCAACTGAAGAGACAACCATTTGATCCACATGATTGAAATCCATTTCTTTTGGCAAACCATCTTTTCGCAGTAAACCATTGGAATTTTCGTTCAAGGTACGCTGTGAAGGCGTTCCAGGATCGGCGAAATAAATGGCACTATCATGTTGGTTCCTTATAGCTTTCCAATTGGAGAATTCTTTCCCCCAGTCAAAGGTTATGGACTTAAGCAGATGTCTGGAAATCGATTGAAACCATTGATTTAGCGCCTTCTCGATATGCGTTCTATCAAGATAATAACGGCACTCTTCTGGTGAACACCCACAACGGTATCACCTTCGAGATGGCCAAACTCTTCCTTGAACGTCGGGTAATCCGTCTCCCTTTCAGCAATGTTCTGCTTGAAGGCCTGTTTCCCCCGTCGTTCTTGATGACCGTTCGGTTTTCTCTTTCCCTTCATGGGCAAGGCTGCTTCCTCAAACAGCTTTTCCTTGAAACGACGATAAGCCGAATTCACACACGCGCCACTTTTGGTAAGTGCCATTTAAGCCTACTCGAGGCGTTTACGTTCAAATTAGTAATTGTTTGTGCGAAAGTTAAACGCAATCAGCTGTTTACGATTACCTTTTTTACTTTGGTAACCCAAGTTGAACGCAAAGCAGCAAGTGCGTTCAACTTTTCGCATTTTCTTATATTAAAAAGACGGAATCCCCCTTTCTTCGCGTACTTTAAACGTAGAAAGGAGGTTTTATTTTGAAGAGATACCGAAATAAGTCTTTGCGGCACCGGGTCTTGGAGTCGTATTACTATCGCACGAAACTTTCGCATGGGGATTATCGGAATTTGGTTGATGAGATTCAGGGGTACCGTGGTGAGTTGGAGTATGACGCCGCCATGGGTGAGTTGCCGGCGGAGTTTTTGGTTGTGAATGATTTGATGGTTCCATATGGTAAGTCGCAGTTTCAGGTCGACGGGTTGGTTGGTTATGGTGACACGATAATTCACCATGAAGTAAAAAATTACACGGGTACGTATGTGATGGGTGGAGACGAGTGTGTTTCCGAAAAGGGGCATCGGATTGATCTTTACAGTCAGATTAGCAGTGTGAATACGAGGCTGTATAATCTGGCGCGGCGTTGGGGTTACCGGATTAAGATTATCTCTTATACGATTTTTATTCATCCTGAGTTTCAGATTAATGGGTTGGATAATGACGGGAGGATTGTATTTGCGCATCTGTTTCCTGCGCATGTGCGTGAGTTATTGAATAATCCACTTGAGCCGAGTACACAGGTGAAGGGATTTTTGGAGCGATTGATGGATATTGACAATCTGGAGTATCGCCCGCCTGACATGCCCTATTATACAGATACGCGTCCGGGAATCCTTTGTCCGCATTGTCATTCGTTTGAAAAAACAGGTACCCGTCAGACTTGGGGTTGTGGAAAGTGCGGCTTTGAAGAAAAGGTACTGGATGCGATTGGACGGACTGTGATGGAATATCATGAGATAGATCCTGGTGTTCCGATTACAACGCAGAATGCTTTTCACTGGTGTGGTGGGCAATTTGATAAGCAACAAGTGCGACGCGCATTGAAGAAGCACTTTAATCAGCTTGAAAATGGTCGTGGTACCACCTATGTCAGGCGTTTACGTTCAAATTAGTGGTTGTTTGGGCAAAAGTTGAACGCAAAGGACGAGTTGCGTTCAACTTTCTGGTGTTTTGAAGATAAATACTAAAAATCTGCCGCATTCGCCTCATATTCTACTTTTGTCTATGCTAAACATTTAATTCATCCATCCTGTAAACCTATTAGCTATTTTCTATTCACTTTTCTCCAAAAAATCCTCTCTCCCAGGAGTAAACACATCAATCAACTTCCCTTTTTTCAAACAAAGCGCTCCATGAGGTACATTAGGTTCTCGATAAGCCGAATCCCCTGCTCGCAACACTTGCTTTTTGCCTGCTACTTCAAATTCGAACTCGCCTTCTATTACATAGGTACCTTGTTCATGAGGATGATGGTGAAGGTTTCCTACTGTTCCTTCTTCAAAGGCGACTTCTACAATCATTATATTTTCAGAATGTGCTAGTACGCGACGTTTCATCCCGTTACCTAAATCTTGTGTTTCAATATCTTCTGCCATAAAAAAGTGTTGAACCATTGTTATCCTGTCCTTTCTTTCGTATGAAGATTCTTGTGCGTCTTATTTTATGTGATTATACCATACCCATCTTACGCCGTTTTCGGTATAATAATACCTATGAATACGGTTTTACAACACCTACTCACAAGGAGGAGCAAGATGCAGGAACCTTTATTTATGCAACCTGTTTTACAAGAAAAAATGTGGGGCGGCACAAAGTTACGTGATATTTATGGCTACGATATTCCGAGCAATCACACGGGTGAATGCTGGGCAATCAGTGCGCATCCGGATGGGGTCGGTTCGGTAGAGAACGGTTCGTTTGCCGGTATGAAGTTGGATGATTTATATACTCAGCATCCGGAATTATTCGATCACCCTTCTTCTGCTGTTTTTCCTTTGCTGACGAAAATTATCGATGCGAAGGATGCTCTATCGGTGCAAGTGCATCCGGACGATGAGTATGGGTTGGCGAACGAGGGTGAATTGGGTAAAACGGAATGCTGGTACATCATTGACGCGGATGAAGGGGCTGAAATTATTTACGGCCACAATGCGCAAACACGAGAAGAGTTTACTGCCCTGATTGCGGAGGGAAAATGGGATCAGTTATTGCGCCATGTTAACGTTCGAAAAGGCGACTTTTTCTTTGTTCCGAGCGGCACGATTCATGCGATTGGTGCGGGGATTACGATTTTAGAAACGCAGCAAAGCAGCAATACCACGTATCGGGTCTATGACTTCGACCGCATACAGGAGGACGGCACGACCCGCGACCTCCATATCGAGCAATCGATTGATGTCTCGATGATTCCACATACGGATCCGGTAAACGATTTTGTTGTGTCAGAAGAAGATGGCAACCAGTTTATTACTTTTATCCAAAGTGATTATTTCTCTGTATACAAATGGGATATTCAAACAAAGGCAGCTTTCACCAAATTTGCGCCCTACTTGTTAGTCAGCGTTTTGGAGGGAAATGGCTCCCTTACGATTGACGGAAAAAATTATCCATTAAAAAAAGGACAGCATTTTATCATTCCTCATCCTGTTGAGGAATGGACTTTGTCGGGCAACTTACAGCTCATTGTTTCCCATCCAGGCCCAAAAAATAAATAGTGAAAAAGAGACGATTCATCCCGTAAGGGTGAGAATCGTCTCTTTTGGTTTTTTGGAGAAACATTTTATGTATCAACTAAGGCTATTTTTCTACGCTAAACACAGGTTTCCTAAAATTAAGGCACCGGTGATGCCTGCATTGTCGCCCAGTCCTGGTAAGACAATGTATTCATCGACTGGCGGTGTTGGTACATAGTTTGCCAGCAAGGTTTCAAACTCTGTTCTGACTTTGTCCAGCAACCCTGGTACTTTCATCATGCCGCCGCCGATTACAATTCGTTCTGGACGTAGGATGACGGTGTACGCTTCGATGGCTTGTCCCAAGTAAGATGCGATAAAGTCCCATACTTGGTCATCGGGACTGACGTCTTTACCGGCTACCCCTAAGCGGCCGTCAATGGATGGACCCGCTGCCATCCCTTCTAAACAGTTCCCGTGGTACGGGCAGAAGCCATCATAATGGTCGTCTGGATGCGGGCGAACCAGCATGTGGCCCATCTCTGGGTGTCCACTTCCTGACAGAATATTTCCGTCCACAATCGCCCCTACTCCGATTCCCGTTCCAACTGTGATGTATAGCGTGTTTTTCAACCCTTTTGAAGCACCTATCTTCGATTCACTCAAAGCAGCCGCGTTCACATCGGTGGTCCACTCCATCGGGATATCATACCGTTTTTTCAAAGCTCCTAAGAAGTCAAAATCCTTCCAAGCTAGCTTTGGCGTGGACAGGATATACCCGTATTTTTCCGAATCCCGGTTGATTTCAATCGGTCCAAACGAACCGATCCCGATTGCTGCTAATTCAAACTGATCAAAAAAGGTAAAGATATCTGTTAACGTTTCTTCTGGCGTTCTGGTTGGGAATGAAACGCGCTCAATGATTTCGTTCGCTTCATTTCCGACAGCACAGACAAATTTTGTGCCGCCTGCTTCAATTGCTCCGACTAACATGGCATCACCCCTATAGATGTATTATAAATGAAGGTATGCTCCTTGGTCTAATAAGATCTGTTGTACATTTTCTTATCTAGAGAAACAATATTGGATATATGTTATATTATACTACAAATTACTGAGGGGGATTACCATGAAGATAATAAAGATTACTCTTGGTTTCATTCTTGTGGCCTGTCTGATTATTGGCGCCAGTTACCCTCTTATTATCAATAATCTCATTGTCGATGAGGAGCCTATTCCCTCCGATGTTATTATTGTTCCGGAGGGAGATAGCGTAGTTCGATCTCTTCGAGCTTTTGAATTGCTGCGCGATGGGTTAAGTGAATCCGGTAAAATTATGGTCTCCCCTTTAAATGAATATAACGTTTCCTGAATTATTCATAGATTTTCAGAAAACGTCTTGAAACGTTAGTCTTCCAACATATTTTGTCTTTCCAGTTCACACCCAAAAGGTGTGAAAAAAGAACCCCAATCTGTTATGGTTAATGTACGACCAACAACCAAAGAAAGGGGTTCTCTCAATGGCAACTTTACACGAAAATACGCTAAACTTCAACAAAAAACTTTATGAACGCTCCGCGTTCTATGCCATGACGGAAAATCACGTGCAGGAGTATAATAGGGATGGCAATACA
>NZ_JARBEA010000082.1 GCF_028863945.1 Jeotgalibaca caeni
TACCAGACGCCACTGGAAGTATTTTTGAGTTACCTAGATGAATCTACTTTGTCTAGCTTAAATTGACAAATCAAAGTCACTAAAAAGCCACCGGTATAGCTCGCAAAAATATTTTAGAAGTACTAATTTCAGTAGACTGTAGAGTTAAAAGTATAAAAGGTTATTGGAGGAAAAAATGAGCGAAGAAATTTCATTGAGTGAACTATTTTCTTTACTAAAAAGGCACTCTAGTAGAATTATTTTGAGTAGTTTGATAATTTTTATGTTAGCGGGTGTTTATACATTCTTTTTTGTTACTCCGCAGTATGAATCAACCTCAAAAATTGTAGTAAATCAAACTCAAAATACTGGTCAGGCAATTACTAACACAGATATCCAAACGAATTTGAATTTAATTAATACTTACCAAAGTATTATTCGAGAGCCAATCATTTTAGAAGATGTGATTACTATGACTGATTCTGATTTAACAATTGGTCAGTTAAGAGAAAAAATTAATGTTCAGACACAAGATAATTCACTTGTTTTTGGCGTAACGGTGTCAGCTGACAGTCCATATGAAGCAGCTGAACTTGCAAATGCAATAGCTAATTCTTTTGAGTCAAAAATCGGTAGTATTCTTGAAGTAGAGTCCGTTACAATCCTTTCCCAAGCAACCCCTGTTTTAAATCCCGTATCTCCTAATATTCCATTAAATATAGCACTCGGATTAGCTATAGGAGTTTTTTTAGGGGTTGCATTTGCATTTTTAAGTGATTATTTAGATAATACTGTCAAAGATAGTCAGTTTATCAATCAGAATATCGGATGGACTGATTTAGGGGCTATTTCTTTAATGACTGAAAAAGAATTGAAAGATATGGCTGTCCGTCATGAAGAACAAAAAAATGAAACAAGAAGAGGGAGAAGGGTAGTCTAATGGTATTTGGTAGAAAAAAAAGATTCAAAAAAAATTATAAAGGACTAATCACGCTGGCTTCCCCTGGTTCCTTGATTTCTGAACAGTTTAGAACTTTGAGAACCAACATTGAGTTCGCCATGGTGGATAAAAAATATAAATCCTTAGTAGTGACGTCATCCATGCCTGATGCAGGAAAATCGACGGTAGCGGCAAACCTGGCAATTACATTTGCGAGGCAAGGCTATCGAGTTCTATTAGCGGAGGCAGATTTCCGCCGTCCATCTGTTCATAAAGCGTTCCAAGTTGTTAACGGAACCGGAATGACATCACTATTGTCCAAACCAGAGCTAACCGTAGAAGAGTGTGTTTTGGAGACAGATATTCATAATCTCGATTTAATGACCTGTGGCCCAATCCCACCAAACCCAGCTGAATTAATCGGAAGCAACCGTATGAAGGAACTCCAAGATAAACTAACAAGCAAATATGACTTGGTCATCTTCGACACGCCACCTTTGCTCGGTTTCGGTGACGCTCAAATCATGGCCGGACGCGCAGAAGGAACTATTTTTGTGGTTCGCCACGGCGTAGCTAAAAAAGAGAACATGCTAAAAGCAAATGAAATCCTAAAGCGAGTCAACGCGAACGTGTTGGGAGCAGTCTACAACCAAGTCCCAACCAGCGAGCAGGACAACAGTTACTATTACTATTACACAGAAGAAAATTAATCAGGAGGCACAAGGTTTTGCAATTCAAAAACCAGTGCCTTTTTCTTTTAATTCTTATAGTATGTTCTATCAATATACTGTATAATTAAATTTGTCTATATTAGAAAAATTAGGAAGGAAGATGCGAACATGCTAGATCTTCATTGTCATATTCTTCCTCAAATTGATGATGGTGCCCGGTCATGGGATGATTCCTTCTCTTTGGCACGTTTAGCGGTTGATGAGGGGATTACCCATATTCTGGCAACGCCACATCACTTGAACGGAAAGTTTGAAAATAAAAAGCATGACGTAATTGCTTTGACAGAAGAACTACAACAAAGATTAGAAGCTGAAAGAATTCCCTTAGAAATCTTTCCAGCGCAAGAAGTGCGCTTAAGTGGGGATATCTTAGCTGGAATCGAAAACGATGAAATTCTTTTTGTGGATGACGGGAACCGTTACTTGCTGATTGAATTTCCGACGATGACTATTCCACATTATGCGGATCAGTTGTTCTTCTCTCTGCAACAAAGAGAAATTGTACCGGTAATCGTGCATCCAGAACGGAACCAAGAAATCATCGATAATCCAAACAAACTGTTGGAGTTTGTCGAGCGTGGAGCTCTGGCACAATTAACCGCTAGCAGCTATGTTGGCGTGTTCGGGAAGGAGACAGCGGAGTTGAGTAGACAGCTGATTGAAGCGAATTTGGTACATTTTCTGGCTTCGGATGCACATAACACGCGCGGGCGTGCCTTCCGCATGAAGGATGCGTTTGAGAAGTTGGAGCAGGATTTTGGAGTTGGCAAAGTACAACAGTTTCACCAAACGACAAAAAAATTAATTAATGGGGATTATGTCCAAACGGAAGCACCACAAGAAGTTCGCAAGAAAAAGAAATGGTTTGGCTTGTTTTAGTTTTATTTAGGAGGAGTTGATTTTTAGTATGCGTTTAACAAGAGGGCAGAAAGCCTTTATTTTAATGTTTGTTGATTCACTGTTTATTTTGTTTTCGGCTTTCTTGGCCCATTTTATGGTAGAAGCTTATATTCGACCGGAAAACAATTTCTATTACGTCATGATTGGTGTATCCATTCATGTCTACTTGGGATTTGGCGTACGTAACCATTTATTTTCCCGGATTATCCGTTATACGAGTATGTATGAAATTCTGCGGGCAGTTATTTCCATGACGGTTTCCTTTGCGGTATCGGGTCTGATATCTATTTTGTTCATCCGCTCAGTCAGTTACCGCTACATCTTCTTGATGTATGCCTTCAGTTTACTACTGATTCCTGGGTCACGTGTATTGTGGCGATTGTATCATGAGTACAAAAGTGGTCAGTCCTTTAAGGGCACTAACAAAGAAGATAAAATTCGTACGCTTATTGTAGGAGCAGGGGACGGAGGTAACCTCTTCATCAGTAACTTAACGAAAAGACCAGGTGAAGTGGATATTATTGGGATTGTTGACCAAGATCCAGGTAAGCAGAACTCGCTGCTCTTCGACATACCTGTCTTAGGTACGGAAGAGGATATACCGGCTTTGGTAAGGGAGTATAAAATTGATCAAGTAACAATCGCTATCCCTTCGGCTACTCCCGATGACTTGGAGCGCATCATCGCACACTGTTCTGCAGTAGATGTAAAGGTAAACCAAATGCCTAGCATCGAGGATGTCCTAAAAGGAAAACTGAGCGTCAATCGTTTCCGAGACATCGATGTGGTGGACTTGTTGGGCCGTGAGGAAGTACAGCTCGATAAATCAACGATTGCCGAGCAGCTGCACGGTAAAGTGGTATTGGTCAGTGGAGCGGGCGGCTCAATTGGTTCGGAAGTATGTCGGCAGGTAGCTAAGTTTGAGCCAGCCAAGTTAATTTTATTGGGACATGGTGAAAACTCGATTTACTTAATTGACAAAGAATTACGAAATCTTTACGGCCGTTCGATTGAAATCGTGCCGGTAATTGCGGATATTCAAGATCGCAACCGAATCTTTAGCATTATGGAGAAATTCAAACCGGATCAAGTGTATCATGCAGCTGCACATAAGCATGTGCCATTGATGGAATACAATCCAACTGAATCCATCAAGAACAATGTCTATGGTACGAAGAATATAGCGGAAGCTGCCAAATCAGTAGGCGTGAAGAGTTTTGTCATGATTTCCACAGATAAGGCGGTTCGTCCAACTAACGTGATGGGTTCTACTAAACGGATTGCTGAAATGATTGTTACAGCGTTGAATGAACCTGGTAAGACCAAGTTTGCAGCTGTACGTTTTGGTAACGTATTGGGCAGTCGAGGGAGTGTAATACCTGTCTTCCGCGAACAAATTGCGAACGGTGGTCCGGTAACAGTCACTGACTTTCGGATGATCCGATACTTTATGACTATCCCAGAAGCTAGTCGTTTGGTTATCCAAGCCGGTGTACTAGCAAAGGGTGGCGAAATCTTCATTCTGGATATGGGCGAGCCTGTGCGAATTGTTGATTTGGCTAAGAAAATGATTCGTCTTTCAGGCTTCACCGAAGCGGACATTCCAATTCTTGAAACAGGAATTCGGCCTGGAGAGAAGTTATATGAGGAATTGTTGGCAGACGGACAATTATCCGAACAACAAGTTTTTGAGAAAATATTTGTGGGGAATAGTACGCAATATAAGTTGGATGACACAATGGCATTTGTGGAGAACGTACTATCACAACCAGAGGATATCATTCGACAAGAACTAGTACAATTCGCCAATGAACACGAATAAGAAGGAGATACGCATGCAATCTAAATCCATACTTGTAACCGGAGCTGCTGGTTTTGTCGGTTATTACTTATCAGAACGTTTACTTCAAGAAGGGCATACCGTAGTAGGAATTGACAATTTGAATGACTACTATGATGTGAACTTAAAACACGAGCGATTAAATAAAATGAAGAACCATTCAGCATTTACTTTTTTGAAAATCGACTTGGCCGATAAAGCGGGCATAGATGAACTGTTTGCCACTCACAATTTTGATATGGTTGTGAACCTAGCGGCTCAAGCAGGCGTTCGTTATTCCATTGAAAATCCAGATGCCTATATCCAAAGCAATATCATTGGCTTCCATAACATTCTAGAAGCATGTCGCCATTATCCAGTTGAACACTTACTATACGCATCTTCCAGCTCAGTATATGGATCCAACAAAAAAGTGCCTTTTGAAGAAACTGATTTTGTCGACAATCCAGTATCCCTATATGCTGCTACAAAAAAATCAAATGAACTAATGGCTCATACCTATAGCCATCTCTACAAGATACCAGCAACAGGTCTGCGTTTCTTTACAGTTTATGGGCCGATGGGACGACCAGACATGGCTTATTTTGGTTTTACAGATAAGTTCTTCAATGATGAACCCATCCATATTTTTAATAACGGTGATTTTGAGAATGATTTATACCGCGACTTTACTTATATTGATGATATTATTACAGGGATTATGGGACTTATTGAAAAACCAGCATCGGGACACACGGTATTCAATATTGGGAACAATAACCCAGAGAAACTAATGGTATTCATTACTTCTCTAGAAAGAGCATTAAGTAATTCATTAGGAAGAGAAGTCGAATTTGAAAAGATTTTCGAACCTATCAAACCTGGTGATGTTCCAGCAACCTATGCTTCTACGGATAAATTACAAGAAGCAATCGGCTTCAAGCCAGAGACTTCCATACAAGATGGATTGCAACGTTTTACGGACTGGTATGTGAGTTACTACAATAAAAAATAGTGCGGAGGCGAAAATTTGAATCATTTAATACAGAAATTCCAAGAAATATATGATGAAGAAGACTTCCGTGCAGTTCGTTCCCCATTACGTATTTGTCCTCTCGGTGCTCATTCGGATCACCAAGGAGGGCGAGTAACAGGAATGACTCTGGATGCTAGTGTAGATATGATCTATGCTCCTACAGAAGATGGATATGTGCGTATTGAAAGCATGGATTTTCCAGATAAAGAACTCTTTCACATTACCCATGAATCAGAATATATTCCAGGATTCTGGGGAAATTACATTCGTGGTGCAGTTTTATCCTTAAAACAAGACTACGTTTTGAAAAGGGGAATTAACGCCATTGTAAGTGGAAAGTTACCAATTGGAGGACTCAGTTCGTCAGCAGCGGTTACGACAGCTTACTTGATGGCTTTGTGTGACGTGAATGATATTGAAGTATCCAAACTAGACTTGATTAAGTACAGTCATTGGGTAGAAACTAAATTTATTGGATTGAAGAATGGCATCCTAGATCAATCCGCAAATATCTTAAGTATGGACAATCAATTAATGGTAATGGATTGTCAAACAAACGATTATGAAATGATTCAAAAAGGGGCTAGCATGCCTGAATTTGAAGTAGTGGTAGTTTATTCTGGTATTTCAAAGGATTTGATTAGCACTGATTTTAACAACCGGGTAGATGAAGTTCGTGTGGCTGGTTGGCTGATGCAGGAACTAAGTGGAATGGAAATCACTCCGTTACAAAGTGTCCAACTTCGGGACATCCCAGTGGACGTGTATGAAGCCTATAAAGAGCAAATACCAGCAAGATTCCGAAAACGCGCAGCTCATTTCTTTACTGAACAGCAACGTGTATTAGATGGGGCAGAAGCTTGGTCGGAAGGGAACCTCGAGAAATTTGGAAAATTAATGTTCGAGTCTGGTGAAAGTTCCTTCTACCAATATGAATCAGGAATTCCTGAGATGAAGAGTATTTACTATCTTTTGCGTGAATGTAAAGGAGTATATGGTGCTCGTCCTAGCGGCGCCGGGTACCGAGGTGCTGTTATAGGCTTGATTGATCCAGCCTACAAAGAAGAGATTAAAGCGAAGATTGATAGTGTCTATCCAGTTCGACATCCAGAATACAAAGATAGCTACGCGGTTAATTTTTGTAAAACCGCTGATGGAGCTAGCTTAGTGAAAAATCTGGAGGCGGTGAAGTAGATGAAAGCCATCGTATTAGCGGCAGGGTATGCAACGAGATTATATCCACTTACGAAAGACCAGCCGAAACCGTTGTTGGAGGTTGCTGGGAAAACGATATTGGATTATATCGTAGAGAAACTTGAAAAAGTGGATGAGATTGATGAGGTAATAATTGTGACGAATAACAAGTTTACGAGTCACTTTGAGGAATGGGTAAAAAGTACCAACTATACGAAGAAGTTAACAGTTGTAAATGATGGTACGATGACGAATGATACACGCTTAGGAGCAATTGGAGACATTCAATATGTGATTGACCAGCTGGATGTCTCTGATGACTTGATGGTATTAGCAGGAGACAATTTATTCGATTTTGAACTGTCAGATTTTGCTGCTTATTTCAAAGAGGTTGGAACTGATTGTATCACTGCCTATCATGAAGAGAACGAAGCACAACTGAAGCGAGCTGGTGTAATTGAATTAGATAATTATCAGAAAGTTTTGTCTTTTGAAGAAAAGCCAGAACAACCGCGTTCAACGTATTGTGTACCTGCCTTTTATTTATACAAGAAGGAAACATTACCATACTTCCATAAATATCTAGAGGATGGAAATAATCCGGATGCTCCAGGGCATTTTGTTCCGTATCTGATCAAGCAAAAAGAAGTACATGCATATCTCTTTAAGGGGAGAAGATATGATATCGGAACAGTAGAAAGCTATCGAGCAGTACAGGAGATATTTGGCTCTTTGTCAAGAAGTGTTGATAGTGTATTTTTCCAGTTGCATGCAGGCTAAATTTCACAATCTATCAAGCAGTA
>NZ_JARBEA010000083.1 GCF_028863945.1 Jeotgalibaca caeni
AAGTAAAAAAGTTCCACACCCTTTAGTCGTTCGATGGTGTGGAACTTTTTAGGATTGGGGACTTTTGTCCCAGCCCCTTTACGTGTATATTAACTTACAGCACATGGCGACTCCTACTTATAGCTGCTTCCTTCCGGACCTGACTCATTCATAAGACCGCCATTGCCATAAGGCCTTTCGGCAAAGTTAAGTATACCATAAATCAATTTGGAAGGAAAGTCCTTTTTAGTCTGACTGCGGTCGGCGTAAATGCTTCCGATTTTCTTCTTTACGCTTTTTTCGCAGCTCGCGGAAGAATGACTGTAACAATTCCCGGCACTCTTCCTCTAGAATCCCCGTTTCAATCGCCGCTTGATGGTTAAACCGTTCATCCTCCAGCAAGTTCATCAACGTTCCTGCTGTCCCCGCCTTTTGATCAGGAGCCCCATAATACACCTTCTTCACTCGAGACAAAATAATCGCGCCACTGCACATCGGACATGGCTCCAAGGTGACAAAAAGTTCCGCATCCTCTAACCGCCAATTTTGCAAGGTCCGGTTCGCATCTCGAATCGCCAGCATCTCTGCATGAGTTGTCGCGTCATTCGTTGTCTCGCGCTCATTATGGCCGCGCCCAATGATCTCTCCATCTAAGACAACAACTGCCCCAATGGGAACTTCCCCTAATGCACGAGCTTTTTCCGCTTCTTTGATTGCTTCTTTCATAAACTGCTCTTTTTGTAAGTGATCCATTTCGTTCCCTCTTTCCACCCCTTCACTATAGCACGGCGCAAACCTCTTTCGCAATTCTTCCTATAGATATGGTAAAATATGAGAAAGTGTAAACAAGGAAGACGGTGAGAATTTACGTTGATTATCGAACAATTAAAAGAACTGTTTCCAGAGGCAGTGGTAAACGATGCCACCCGAATGGGCGAGAAATATTTCAGTATTCCGGTAGAGAATAAATGGATTCACTTCCCCCCTGAATCGATTACCGAACGGGAAAAGCAACTGGTCCTTCAAATTGCCACCCCTGATGGCGTCATGATTCAAAAACGCAAAAACCGTTGGGCTACATTCTTGCTGGAGAATCCCAAAAAAATTCCACCTGGTTTTAACCAGGTACAACTGTTACAGATTATGATTAAAAATACCAATAAAGAAAATTTCGATTATACCCTATGGCTCGATGCCTTTAAGCATACCTTCTCCTTTATTGAAGATGGATTTTTTATCTCCGACCATTATGGCATTATTGTCATCCATAATCCTACTTATATCGAGCTGACGGAAGAAATCGATGGAATCTTGAATGTATTGGATGATGACTTCACCATCCAAACATCGGTATATCTTGGCCAAAATTGGCCCGTCAATGAACATTTGCCAAGCCTTTTTGCAGAAGAGCAGCAGATTTTCCTAGACACCCGTTCCAGCAGCAAGCGTAATAAAATTACTACTTTGTCGGAGATTGCCCTGCCTCATTTTTCTTATGAAGCAACTGCCAAGAGTGTCCTCCTGCGCCAGTTAAAAACAGAAATCCGAGAATTAGAAGGCGGCGCCGACCTAGTCGATGCGATGTGGCATAACCTAGGAAATGTTTCGAAGGCAGCTGGAGATTTGTACGTGCACCGCAATACCTTGCAATACCGATTGGACCGCTTCTTCCAGGCAACTGGATTGAACTTAAAAACAATGGATGATTTGTTGCTTAGCTACTTAGCTGTTATGTCTCGATTTGAGGATCTTTAAGAGAAACTAGATAAAAAAATAGTTTCTTTCGTTTGTAGGAATCTTCGTTGCGATAGGACGTAATCTGGCGCCTCTATCGCAACGACAAACGACTGTGCGTGGTGATAGGACACAGTCCGGCAGCCTTACCACAACGATAACCCCCTCTTCACACGAAAAAATCTCATCCCACTCTGTTTCAGCTGTTGGGATGAGATTTATTATGTTCCATTAATGAAATTTGTCTTCAACCGTTTCTTTGTAGTCAACTGCTTTGTCTTTCATATCAGCGAAGACTTCCATCGCGGCGTCTTTCCAGTTTCCTGTACGGTCTAACACAGCTAAAAGTGTATCGATTTCTTTGTCGGACAGAGAATCTACTGCTTTTAACACACGTTGATTTCCTTTGAATTTATTCTTCACATAGGTTTTAACGCGTTGACGGTTGAGGTAGGAACCAATGCGATCCACAGTTTCTTCTTCATATGCCATTACTGCTGCGACAGCAGCTACTGCAGCCGTAGCCGCAAGACCGACTAGCAACGCTTTTTTTGAATTCTTCATCTCTATCGCTCCTTTTGCTTTTGTAAACATATTCTAACATACCGTTTAATCTTTACCGAATAAAACGATATTAGCCTTCTCGAAGTGTTTTATATTTGGTAAAATAAGACTCTATGAATTCAAAAGGAGGAGTCATTTCGATGCTCAAAAAGTGGCTGCAACAGTATATTGTTACCCATCCCCACCAAGATAAACGAACCGCAATCGGCGTACTTGCTGGGAAAGTAGGACTCCTATCGAATCTTTTTCTGGTTCTCATCAAACTATTGGCAGGATGGATGGCGGGAAGTGTCTCCATGATCACCGATGCAATGAATAATCTGGCAGATTCCGCTTCTTCTATTTTCACGTTGTTTGGCTTCCGTGCTGCGGCGAAACCGCCTGACAAGGAACATCCTTATGGCCACGAGCGTTTCGAGTATATTAGTGGATTTGTTATTTCTATTATCATTGTCTTTGTCGGCTTCCAGTTTCTCTTAACCTCCATCGAACGAATCTTGGATCCTACTAGTCTGCAAACCAGCCCGCTTGTTTTCTTCCTATTAGTCATTTCAATGGGAATCAAGTATTGGCAAGGAAAATTTTACCGAACTGCGGCTACTCATATCTCATCGAACACTCTGCATAGTGCCGCTGCTGATAGCATCAATGACATATTCATTACCTTGGTCGTGTTTGTTGCTTCTCTCGTTGAAGCACGCACAGGCTGGCTCATCGACGGCTATGCGGGTGTCTTGCTTGCCATTTTCATCATTTACAATGGCATCCAGATGATTCGTCATGCCATTGATGACTTACTGGGCAGCCGCCCCTCCCTTCCACAGCTCGCTCAAATGAAGGAGGTTTTGGACCAAGTAGATTCTATTGTCGGGTATCATGACTTGCTTGTTCACAACTATGGGCCTAATAAAACCTTCGCTACGATTCATATCGAGATTGATGACCGTTGGAGTTTGACAGAGGCACACCGTTTGATGGACCACATTGAGAAGTCCTTTAAGGATGAACTGGACGTTGAACTCGTTTGTCACGTAGACCCAATCGCCATTCAAAATGAAAAGCATACAGAAGTTTATCGTCAAGTGAAGAAAATTTTGCAATCGTATCTGTTGAACCTCAAGTTTCATGACTTTCAAATAGAAGAGTCGGAAGCTGGGCCAACGATTCACTTTGATGTGGTAGTACCCGATGACAGTGTGCCGACCAATGAAGAACTATTCCAAGCAATTGAGCGAGACATTCACCAACAGATTGGTCCATACCCAGTCATCATTGAGTTTGACCGGTTCGACCTATTAAAAGAAGTTCGTTAACAAAAAAAGATCGCTGCCCATTTTCGTGGACAGCGATCTTTTTATTTGCTTAGGAATTCGATGTGACTAATTCGTCTTCAGAACGTTTCGTCGTTTCTTTCTTTTCGTCTTTTACAGTTACACGAATTTTGCCGTTACGGGCACCAATCGTGACATGATCCCCATACTTGATGTGTCCGCTCAGCATTTCTTCACTCAGCGTGTCTTCAATCTCTTTCTGGATTGCCCGACGTATTGGACGAGCACCATATTCAGGATCAAAGCCTTCCTTCGCAATTGTATCGATAGCAGCTGGAGTAATTTTTACAAAAATATCCAAATCAGCGAGTCGTTTTACAATAACGTTGGCCATTAATTTAACAATTTCATGCAGTTCTTTTTTCTCCAAGGAGTGGAAGACAATCGATTCGTCAATCCGGTTCAAGAATTCTGGACGGAAGGAGTTTTTCAATTCCTCACGAATCCGTTTTTCCATTGCCTTGTAGTCATGACGCGCATCTTTCGCATTAAAACCAACCATCTTCTCATCTCGAAGCGCCGTTGCTCCTAAGTTGGAAGTCATGATTAAAATGGTATTGCGGAAATCGACTTTTCTTCCTTTTGAATCAGTCAAGTGACCATCATCGAGTACTTGTAAGAGAATGTTAAAGACATCTGGATGAGCCTTCTCGACTTCATCTAGCAAAATAACAGAGTACGGTTTTTGACGAATCTTTTCGGTCAACTGACCGCCTTCATCATAACCAACATATCCTGGAGGAGAACCTACCAGACGGCTGGTTGCGAATTTTTCCATGTATTCAGACATGTCAATACGGACTAATGCGTCTTCTGAGCCAAACATGGCTTCTGCCAAGGTTTTAGCTAGCTCGGTCTTCCCTACCCCCGTTGGACCTAGGAACAGGAAGCTCCCAATTGGACGATTTGGATCTTTCAACCCAGATCTAGCTCGGCGAATCGCACGGGAAACAGCGTTAACCGCTTCTCCTTGACCAATAACCCGTTCATGCAATACTTTCTCCAACTTCATCAAACGATCGCTTTCCTTTTGTTCCATTTGATAAACCGGAATACCCGTCCATAGCGCTACTACTTGCGCCACATCGGTTTCATCAACACTCAAGGTATATGGACCATCCTCCGAAGAGGCACTTGCTTCTCTCACCTTTTGAAGACGTTGCTTACGAGTCATTTCTTTTTTACGGATACGAGCCGCTTTCTCAAAGTCTTGGCTCAAAATAGCTTCTTCTTTTTGCTTGCTCAGTTGTGCAAGTTCTTCCTCTAGCTTCCCAGTCGGCGTGTCGCCATGAGTGACATCGAGGCGTACCTTCGCAGCTGATTCATCAATCAAATCGATTGCCTTATCTGGTAGACGGCGAGCTGTAATGTAGCGGACGGAGAGCTTCACAGCTGCTTCAATCGCTTCATCCGTAATCTCTACCCGGTGATGATCTTCATAGCGGCTACGCAACCCTTTTAAGATATCAACCGTTTCCTCAGCGTTCGCTTCGTCAATATGAATCGGAGCGAATCGACGCTCCAGAGCAGCATCTTTTTCAATGTATTTTTGATATTCATCCAGCGTAGTAGCACCAATCGTTTGCAATTCTCCACGTGCCAGAGCAGGTTTTAGGATATTGGACGCATCAATTGCGCCTTCTGCCCCTCCCGCACCAATTAAGGTATGAAGCTCGTCAATAAAGAGAATGACATTTCCATCATGATACACTTCATCAACGATCTTTTTCATCCGCTCTTCGAATTCACCGCGGTATTTTGTTCCTGCTACCAGTGAACCCATATCCAGCATCATTAAGCGCTTATTGGCTAATTGTTCCGGCACATCTCCTTGCACAATCCGTTGCGCAAGGCCTTCTACGATTGCCGTTTTCCCTACGCCAGGTTCTCCTACCAAGACCGGATTATTCTTCGTACGACGAGAAATAATTTGTAGAATCCGTTTCACTTCTCGGTCACGGCCCACAATAGGATCCAGCTTATCTTTACGAGCAAGTTCTGTCATGTCACGCGCTAATGAATCGAGCGTCGGTGTTCCTTCTGGATTCTTGGCAGCTTTTTTACCCATTTTATTGCTCCCTTTAGCGGGTTGTTTAAGACCAAGTTTCTCATAGAGCGTTTTACGTAGAGCTGTCACATCGACGCCCACATTTTTCAGGATTTTTACTGCTAAGATTTCTTCTTTCAGAATTCCCAGTAGAACATGTTCCGTTCCCACTAAAGGAACTCCTAATTTCTGAGATTCATTTGTTGCATGCATGATTACTTTTTTTGCACGAGGCGAAAATGGTAACGGGGTAAATTGATTTGCGGCAGGGTTTGCATTTCCGTAACCAGTCAAATGTTCAATCTCATCACGGATTAAGTGCTCGTCTACATGTAAGTCGCGTAAAACTTTTCCGGCGATGCCATCTGGTTCACGGACAAGCCCAAGTAAAATATGTTCCGTACCAATTGAATGATGTTTAAAGTGATGGGCCTCTTCTGTCGCAAATATTAAAGCTTTACTAGCTTTATCAGTGAATAGTTCGTCCATTCTCAACGCCTCCTTTACTAACGTTATGACGATTGTCAAACTTCGTAACGTAAACTTTTTAATAATTTTGTCAACAATTGAGCACGTACGACGTCTTCGTCCGTCCCAAATGTTTGTAACCACTGTTTGTCCATTACGGAAAGAATCAGATTCCCTTCCCGTTTCGAAATTACTTTTTTATTATATAGGTTTTGCACAATGACATAGGCATCTCGCTCACAAATGTGGTCTCCCACCATGCGGACCATTTCATCAATGAATTCTGCTTCATCAAGAAATTTCACTTTCATAATCCGGATGTAGCCACCGCCACCTCGTTTACTTTCTACTAGGTAACCATGTTGTTCGGTAAAGCGAGTATTAATAACATAATTGATTTGTGAAGGAACACAATTGAAGCGTACAGCCATTTCATTCCGACGTATTTCCACTTGCTCTTCGGATGTTAAAATCTTTTTGATATAAGCTTCAATAATATCGGACATATTTTGATTTTGCAAAACTTCTGCCTCCCTTCAACTGACTAATTTTGACTATTACACTTAAATAGTAAAATATTCTCGGGCAGAAGTCAAATGTAAAGAATGGTCAGTCCTGTCAATCGTTGATTCTATTGGCTTCCTATTATAACGCATCTTCAAAAAATTACAAACGATAGAGATAGGAACAAACAAAAAAGACCAAGACGTTAAAACGTCCTAGTCCTTGAAATCGGGAAGACAGGATTCGAACCTGCGACCCCTTGGTCCCAAACCAAGTGCTCTACCAAGCTGAGCTACTTCCCGAAAAAAATGCACCCAGCAGGAGTCGAACCTGCAACCGCCTGATTCGTAGTCAGGTACTCTATCCAATTGAGCTATGGGTGCTCCATTCTTAAAAAAATACAAAAAAATAAGCGGAAGACGGGGTTCGAACCCGCGACCCCCACCTTGGCAAGGTGATGTTCTACCACTGAACTACTTCCGCAAGGTGCCAACCTCTGATGAAGTTGAACAAATTTTAATGAGTCATGCAGGGCTCGAACCTGCGACCCTCTGATTAAAAGTCAGATGCTCTACCAGCTGAGCTAATGACTCAAACTAATATGGAGGTTGACGGGATCGAACCGCCGACATCCTGCTTGTAAGGCAGACGCTCTCCCAGCTGAGCTAAACCTCCATCGTTTAAAAAGAAAAAAATGCGCGGCAGCGTCCTACTCTCACAAAGGGAAACCCTTCACTACAATCGGCGCTAAGAAGCTTAACTTCTGTGTTCG
>NZ_JARBEA010000084.1 GCF_028863945.1 Jeotgalibaca caeni
AACGGAAAAATTCATTTGTCTCTTTGTGTTTTTCACAAAAGGGCCAAAGGCCCATCAACACTTAATATTCTAGAGCCAAAAAAGTACGAAGTGAACCTCACTTCGTACTTTTTTATTTGGGTTCTTTTTTGGAAGACGCCTCATTATTAATAAAGAATGTACTGGTACCTGTTAGGAATCCACCACCAATACCTATTAGCATTCCAAAGGCGGTCCATATAGTAGATAAATAAATCCCGGACATGAACATGATTAATCCGATAAAAAAGAGAATAAATCCTTTATTCAAGGCTATGTGCTCCTCCCTCATTCAAATACGTAGCTATGAATCATCTTATCATTAAGCAAACAAAAAGAACAATGAATCATTATAATGGAAGTAGTTGTTTAATGAAGGGAGGAGAAAAATGAGTTCATTAACGAGAAAACAAGTAATGTGGAATGGAGTACTCGAAAAAGGAAATAAAAATATTCTAAGAGTAGGGACAAAGAAATACCGGATCACTAATGATTTTTCAAAGAAAGTTAGATTGAAGAATAGAATCATCGGGCTAATGACTGCAGTTTTTACGTTCTTCTATTTATTTTCAATTGAGAAATATCGTGAAATCCCTTTGGAAGGAAATAACGAGTTGCTCCTTCAAGGACTTAATCTGACTTTTATATTTTTATTTAGCATTGCTTCAAGCTTCATCATCATTTCTCTACTAATCTTACCGAAAAATATGGAGCAGTACGTCCAGGAAGTTGGTGAAGAAGGATTAAACTAAAATTAAATTCAGTTTAATCTTTCTTGTAAGAAAAACTATTTCCAAGCGTCTAATAAGTAGGAGGTGAAAAAGTGACCGAAATAGAGAAGTTATATCAACGTTATTTTAAGGATGTTTATTTGTTTGCCTACAGTTTATCCAAAGATAAATATATTGCTGAAGATATCACGTCTGAGACATTTATCAAAGCCGTGCAATCGATTCATCAATTTAAAGGAAATTCAGATATCCGAGTCTGGCTCTTTCAAATTGCCAAATTTACTTATTTTTCCACTTTGAGAAAAGATAAAAAAATCATCTTCGTTGATTCAATGGCAGAAGAACAGGATGGAATGAACCTTGAACATACCATTATCTCCACCACAGAGTCTCAAAGAGCAGAAATACTTCTTGAACAACTGAAGGAACCGTATAAAGAAGTATTTCTACTGAGAGTTTATGGAAAACTTAGTTTCAAAGAAATTGCAGAAGTATTTGGCAAAACAGAAAATTGGGCAGGGGTCACTTTTCACCGCGCTAAAAAGAGACTGAAAAAGGAAATGGAGGAGGAAAGATGAAGATAAGTTGCGCAGTAATTCAGGACTTATTGCCTCTCTATGTAGAAGATATGGTGAGTAGCGAGAGTAGAGAACTAGTAGAAAAACATATAGAAACTTGCGAGAATTGCCGCAGGGAACTGGAGGGACTGAACGAAGAAGTACTCTTACCAATAGAAAACAATCCTTCGCCGCTAGTAAAGGTGCGGTCCAGTTTGAAAAAGAAGAGAAGACAAGTGGCGATTCTGTCTATGCTCCTAACGTTCGTAATAGGCATTGTTGTGGTTTCTTACATTACAGCACCGGATTATTACCCTTATGATCTGGAAAGAGTTACGATTACAAAAAGTGAGAATGGGAATGTACTTGCGACTTTTGATGAGCATGTGACGGGATATAGGGTGGACCAATCGGACGAGGGCCAAGTGTACCATGTGACGACTTGGAGTACATTATGGGGAAAATGGAGTGGAGAACGATTAGATAATCCGGTTGTTTTGAATCCCAATGGAGAAGAAGTAGCTGCTGTGTATTATTCCGCACCGGATGGGAGTTCGAATACATATTTATACGGAGAAGAAGTGTATGCAGATGGTGGAATAATGATTTTACCTCGCCTTTACTTTGCCTATTATACTGGATTTTCCATCTTACTATGGATTTCATCAATCGGGATCGCTCTCTTCAAGCGGGGAAATAAAAACGTTCGAGTTGTTGCAACCAGGATTTCTTTTTTGCCTCTTTCTTACCTGATTGGGCACTTGTTGATTAAGGGAACAAGTATGTCTTCCTATTCCGCAACGAGGGAACTATCCGCCATTTTATTGGTGATGATTCCATTGTTTCTTCTCCTATTGTCTATGTATCAAATCATGTTGCATAAAGAAAATAATCATTAACTACTTAGGACTGGATGAGTGTCACGTTTCAAGTTGAAACTCAAAACGTTTATCAGCATAAGTCCCGTCTGATCTATAGTTTCGTTCTGTGAAGGTGACTTGATTGTTCCAATCTACCAATAGAATGGTTGTGCAACGTGTACCAAATGTTTCGGATTGGATGAAGGTAGCAGAAGTTTTCCGTCTCATTTCTAGTGGAAGAGGCACATTCGGTAGTTCTTCATCAGGCGCAGGTGTAGAGTCCATCATCATCTGCATAAGCTGCTCGGTGTAGAGCTTCCCTTCTTGGGAAAACTGTTCGAGTTGCCGTTTTGTGTTTACAACTTTTGGCCAAGGGGTGTTTAAGGTCGCATTGCTAACACTGTTGATTCCGGCAGGAAGCTGGCTTGAATTCTGGTCACGGGAATTGAAATGATACAAGTTATCTACGGTTCCCAACAGGATATTGAACGGTTGATATTCCATTTTATTCTGCTTGAGAATTTCTAAATACTGCTCTGGGGTTTGGTTTGAAGTAAGGTAATCCATCACAATCTTTCCTCGTGATTTCTTTGGAGTCGTTGCTGCTTCAAAAAATTCACCGTCATGACAATTTGTAATAGCAGCGAGCTTGCCGTCTCTGGTGATACCCAGCCACGTACCGTTCGCTTCTAAATCTTTTCCAGCCAATAAGCCAGGGTACGTTTCCCAAAATTGGGCAGATCTAGTGGGGCGGTCATACGCTTCATCCCGGTTGGCAGCGAGGACTAGTTTGTAAGTTGGGTGTTGGGCAATATGAAAGGTAATTAAACACATGGGAATTACTCCTTTCTATTTACACAAAAAGCGAAGCAGGAGCTTCGCTTTTTGTTTTACTTTTTATAATAGGTATACCCTGCTAAAAAGACAAGCAGGCAAAGGACGAGGAAAATAGGTACAAAGGTTGGGTTGGAAACAATTCCGCCGACTACAATGACAGCCGACCCCACCATACCGAAAATAGGAAATAGTTTTCCAAACAGCGGGCTGGTAATTTCTCCAGCTTGGTGCATTTTGATTACTCTCAAGTAAAGAATCACATAGGTAATATAGCTGAAAACAATCGAAATTTCACTCACGTCTCCGCCAGCCAGAATCCCTGTTTTTTGGGTAAGATAATGAAGGGCTAACCAAAGCAGGGAAATGCCAATAGAGGCAAGCGCTGCGTAAGGGGAAAGCATGGTTTTTGAATCAATTAATTTTACTTTTTTACTATTTGGAATCATCCCTTTTTCTGCCAGAGCTTGCGGCAAGCGAAGATTTCCTAATACTAATCCGTTCACAACTCCCAATACCGCAAGGAGAACAAAGGAAAGGATGATTTGGCCACCTTGTGGACCAAGAAGGGTAACACCAATATCGTAGATGGTATTATCACCATTTGCTAAAATATATTCAGGTCCTACAATCGCAACCATACCTAAGAAGTAAGCTAAGTATACTCCTAGAACCACAAGTGGGCCAATTGTAAGGGCAAGGGGCATATTTCGTTTCGCATTCTTCACTTCATGAGTAATACTGGTAGAAACGACCCAGCCGTCAAAGGAAAACGCAATGGGCGCAAGAGCAGCTAACCAGCTCCAGCCTACTTGATCAATTGGGACCGTAAGCTGGGCTGTTGTTGTTAGAGCAGGAGCCTGCCAGAAAATTCCAATCAATCCGATTCCGATTAGCGGCAGCAACTTCATGATCGTAGCTAAATTTTGAAAAGCAGCTCCAAGACGAAGGGAAAAATAATTCAATACATGAAAGAACAGCATATAGCCTAAACCGAACAACATTTGTAGTTCCAACGTTGCAGGCAGGCGGAACAAGATGGTTGAATAAATCCCTGCAACCCAGCTGACCACTACGAGAATAGAAGGATAATAGGCAAATAGTTGAAACCAACCAAATGCTGCTGCGGCCTTTTCAGAAATGAATTCCTCAAAGTAGGCAATAACGCCCCCTCTTCGATCTGTTTTTGCGGCAAGTTGAGACAAGGTAATGTTACCGAAAATGACACAAAAGGCACCGATAAAGAAAACGAGGACACTTAAACCAACATGTCCGCCCGTAAAACTCAAAATATCGTCTGCTTTGAAGAAAATCCCAGAGCCGACACAAATACCAACAATCATAGAGATTGCGGTTCCTAGACCATAATGTTTCTGTTTGTTTTCCAATGAAATACTCCTAACTCAAATGAATTTACTTACCGATTGTACTACAAATACAAGAAGCAAGCACCTTTTATTGATAGGGGAATAGTGGATTTCTTTAACTTTCAAAAAATAATTGATATAATAAATAAAGGTTTGAAATAGAACTAATTTTTGGAGGTTTTGCTTGTGGAAACAAAAGTAATCGACTTATTGAAGAAACGTCGTTCTATTTATGCAATCGGGAAAAATGTGACTCTTTCTGACGAAGAAATCGTAACGTTAATTAAGGGTGCGGTGAAAGAAAGTCCAACTTCCTTTAACTCGCAAACATCCCGCGTGGTGATTCTGTTTGGAGACGCTCATAACAAATTATGGGATATTACAGAAAAACAATTGCGTAACGAAGTGCCAACAGAAGAAGCATTCCAATCAACAAAAGCTAAACTAGATTCATTCCGTGCTGGATATGGAACGATTCTTTTATTTGAAGACCAAGACGTTGTACGCGGCTTACAGGAGCAGTTCTCCTTGTATGCGGATAATTTCCCTGTCTGGTCAGAACAAGGATCTGGGATTGCGAGTATGAATATTTGGGCTGCCCTTACCGAAAATAATATCGGTGCAAGTTTGCAGCACTACAACCCACTGATTGATGAAGATGTACAAAAAGAATGGGACATTCCTTCAAATTGGTTGCTGCGTGGCCAAATGCCATTTGGCTCCATTGAAGATGTACCAGGTGAAAAATCTTATATTGATGACGAGGGAAGATTCCTCGTATTTAAATAGATAGCAGGAAATTGAACTAAATAGAAAATACTTTTTACCCTAGTTTGCAAAATTTATTTTTTAATTTTGTATGGCTAGGGTACAATTATGCTCGCTTGCTCCTTCTCTCCCCTCTACTGGGCTGTTTCGAACGCTTTGTCAAATCCTTCCTTGGAAGAACATAAAGTGATAGCATGTCTCTATATGTTTGGATAGATACGTATTTACATATATACTCTTCGTGAGGAGTGATGAATATGAAAAAGATACAAAGAACCACGAGGAAATCAGGGCATAGCGTTATTACAACTTTGCCATCAGATGTACTGAAACAGTTAAAAATTGAAGTGGGCGATAAAGTGGAAATTCGCAAAGCAAAGCAGCCAGAGGATGACTTTTTGGAAACCGTTCATGCGGTGATGGACGATTATAACGAAGCTTTAGAAGGGCTTGTCAGCAGATGATTCGAGATTTAACGGAACGGGAATTGGAGTTAATTTACAAGTTAGTAACAAAGAAATAGAAGATTATACAGTAGCGGTTGCCACTGATCAAACCCTAATGTGGGAAAGAATTTCGGTGTGGCTTGAGGCTCATTCAAAGTAAGGTGCTCCTCCTATAAGGCGGAAATAGGAGCACAAATGAGGCTGATTGTGTTAAAAAGAACTCAATCATGAAAAGGAGGAAATCCGATGTTTTGGAAGATGAAACTCCATTAAGTACTTTTGAAAGGAGTGCTTAATGTGAGTAGAAGTTTTCGTAAATTTCCTAGAAATCGTCACAATAGAAGTCATATGAAAAAAGCTTTTAATCGTGGCTTAAGACAAAAAATAAAAAATGGATTGTTTGACGAGTGTTTGTTATAAGGTGCAAGCAGAATGCCTATAGGTATTCTAGTTTATTATCAATCTTCGGACATTTTTAGTATGGAGGTATTCTTTTTTATTTAAGGTACCATTATATTAGTCGCTTACGACGTGCGAGGCGAATAGATATGAAACATACCTGAGCAACCAATTTTTTCGTACAAAAATCCCCTTTACCTATTGGCAGGGGGTAGTATGCCTATACAGATTTATTACGATACGAGCTTTTCTACTACTAAAAGTCATCCACGTAAGAATCAGTTGTATACTCGGTTCCAATCTCATCTACAAATATTCTAGGAGCGGTTTGCGTTAAGCGGTAGTTGATTGCGTCGCCACTTTTAATGGTATACACATCGTCTTTCTTAGTCACCGTATAGGGGCTATATTCACCCACTTCTAAAGGCAGATCTCTATTCTCTGAACCAGCGTCATTCGACGTAATAGGAACATAACGATCATAAACAATAAACGTAGAATCTGTAAATGCTAATTGATAGGAAGCTGCAATTTCATAGTTTCGCTGAGAGAGAAGGACGTTGTTTTCAGCCCATGAGTCTGTGACATCTTTTGATCGCAGCGTCATAAATAAAACCACTATTACGACTGCGAGCACACTAGTAACTAGTGAGAAGATATATTTATTCTTTAATGTTTTTTTCAAAAATACTTACTCCTTCCTATTTACTTGTTGTCTCTGGCATTAGTCTAGCTAGTATAGGGTACACTAAATCTGATCTTTTAATTTGTCAATTTAAGCTAGATAAAAATACTTATTGCGATTAACCACCTCCTTTACTCCGAATATAACAACAATAAACTCTTCCTCCTTTCTATATAAACAGCGGGTGACGAGAAAGTTAAATTTCACTTATAATATATCACAAAAGTGAGGATTCCTGACCAAATGAGAGTGTAAAATATTTTGTGTAAATAGAAAAAAGGAAGTCCCTTCTGTAGAATAGAGTTACCACAACACATTCACAGAAAAGAGGACTTCCATATGAACGATTTTACTACAGAAATTCTAAA
>NZ_JARBEA010000085.1 GCF_028863945.1 Jeotgalibaca caeni
AGGAAAAAGCTCTCGGTCTGCGGCAACAGAACAAGAGCCCTCTAAAAATTTAAAATTTTAACACCTACATGATACCATGGGTAGTGACTTTTTGCGCTTTTTTTAGCTTGTGTTTTCATATAAAAAGACTCTATAAAGGATCTCTTTTTAAGAGCTCACTTTATAGAGTCCAGATTAAGGTTTTACTAGCTTTCTTTTTTCTTCAATCAGGGAACATTGATTGTCCCAGCTTTTTTGTTTCTACTTACTGTTTCTTATTGAGCATGTGGATAGCATGCCCCAAAACCCCTTCCGCAGCTTCCATGAGGGGTTCCGGCAAGGTTGGATGTGCATGGATGGTGAGGCTGAGATCTTCTGCAGTTGCTCCGGCCTCAATTGCAAAGACTGCTTCAGCAATGAGAGAGGATACCTCTGGTCCTACCATTTGCACACCTAGCACCAGGTTGGTGTTCTTCTCCGCGACAATCTGGACAAAACCATCAGCGTCCGAAACAGATAGAGCTCTTCCGTTTGCTTGGAATGGAAAACGGCTGGCAATCGTTTCATATCCCTTTGCCTTTGCCTCGCTCTCCGTTAGCCCTGTATAAGCGACTTCTGGGTCACTAAAGATGACAAAAGGCATTGCTTGGAAATCAATCGCACTCTTCATCCCACTAATCACTTCTGCAGCGATTTTCCCTTCGTAACTAGCTTTATGGGCAAGAAGATGACCGCCTGCACAGTCTCCAATAGCATAGACATGTTCAACATTCGTTTGACATTTTTCATTGATTTTAATAAAACCGCGCTGGTCTAATTCGACCCCGATGTTTTCCAAGCCACTGTTCCCTGTATTGGGTTTTCTTCCAATGGAAACTAGACAATAGTCCCCGTTAACAATTTCGTCCTTCCCATTTACCTGAACCTGAACATTTACTTCATTACCTGTATTCTCTCCGCCTTGGACGAAAGCATTCGTTATAACGGTGACTCCAAGCTCCTTCAAATGGCGTTTTACTACATTTGTAAGCATAGAATCCGTACCCGGAAGAATTGTATCGGTTCCCTCAAGGATGGTCACCTTAGCCCCAAATTTGGCATAAGCAGTCCCCAATTCTAAACCGATATAACCGCCACCCACTACAATCAAATGCTTCGGTATTTCCTGAAGCGTCAATGCCTCCGTTGAAGAGATAATCCTTTTTCTATCAAATGGCATATTTTTTAACTCAGTTGGCAAGGATCCTATGGCAAGGATTAAGTCGTTGTACGAATAGAACTGCTCACCGTTTTCGGTTCTTATCCTTACAGTATGAGGTTCAGTGAGATAAGCTTCCCCACTAATGACTTCCACCCCATTGCCTTTTAGCAAGGATTGAACCCCACTCGTTAGTTTATTAACAATGCCGTCCTTCCACTTCACTACTTCCGGCATATCTACTTCCACTTCACCAGAAACTTTTATTCCCATTAGATTGGCGCCCTTTATGTGTTTCACTCGCTCAGAAGCGCTAATAAGAGCCTTGGAGGGGATACAGCCACGGTTGAGGCAAACCCCTCCTAATTCAGCTTTGTCTACCAGCACTACTTTTTTTCCTAACTGGGCAGCACGAATCGCAGCCACATAACCGCCAGATCCAGCTCCAATGATTAACAAATCGATTTCCCTGTCTGTTGCATTAGCCATTCCAACGTCCTCCTCTGTAGTCCATCAATCTTTAAGCGTGTTGTCTACTTGACAAGTATCCACAATCCATAAAATTTATTAACGTGTGTTGGTGTTCGCGGCTATTGATTTATAACAGCCGTTCAGGAATAACCTTTTTTAGTATAGGAGAGTTCATTATTCTTCAACTCGCATAAGTCGTAAACTATTTAACGCTACTAGAAGTGTCGCCCCCATATCGGACATAATGGCAATCCAAAGCGTTAACCAGCCTGGAATGACCAATAGTAAAGCAATCACTTTAATAACAATTGAAAAGGCAATGTTCGCCTTGATTATATTGAGAGCTTTTCGGCTAAGTTTGATAGTGAATGGAAGCTTTATTAAGTCGTCTCCCATCAGAGCGACGTCTGCCGTTTCGAGAGCTGTATCTGTCCCAGCTCCACCCATGGCAATTCCCACTGTAGAAGCTGCTAACGCAGGGGCGTCATTAACGCCATCGCCCACCATAGCTACCTTTCCATACTCGGATCTTAATTTTTTGATATAGTCCAACTTATCTTCAGGCATCAGTTCAGCTTGAATATCCGATACTCCCACATGCTTGCCGATTGTATTCGCAGTACCCTGATTATCACCTGTAAGCATAATGGTTTTCTTGATTCCAAGTTGATGGAGCTTTTGAAGAACCTCTTTACTCGATTCACGGACTTCATCTGCCACTGCTATAAATGCTAACACTTCTTTTTCATTTCCGACAACCATAGCTGTTTTACCTTGATTTTGTAAAGTAGTAACATTTTGTTCGAGATCTTTATCCAAATCAGTACCCAGTAATTCCTTAAAAAATTTCGGGCTACCGATATAATAGGTCATGCCCTTTACAGCACCTTTTATACCCTTACCTGTGATAGAGGAAAAATCTTCTACTAGTACGTCAGAGTAAGAAATGTTTTCTTCTTCTGCTTTTTTCATAATTGCTGAAGCAAGTGGGTGCTGAGAACGATACTCCAAGGCAGTAATGATAGCCAATAATTCTTTCTCATTCACTTCTTCACTTACGACATTAAAATCAGTAACGACTGGAACGCCCTTTGTTAACGTCCCTGTTTTATCGAATGCGATTGCCTTTAGGGCACCCATTTCCTCTAAATAAACCCCACCTTTTATGAGGACACCTTTTTTCGCTGCATTCCCAATAGCCGAAACAATCGATATGGGTGTTGATATAACCAACGCACATGGGCAACCGACAACAAGAACAGCTAGACCTTGGTAAATCCAGGTTTCCCAATTGCCACCGAAGAGGAGGGGAGGGACAACAGCAACCAAGGCTGCAATAATCATAATGATAGGAGTGTAATATTTTGCAAATTTGTCAACAAACGCTTGAGAAGGAGCGCGTTCCCCTTGAGCTTCCTCTACAAGATGAATGATTTTAGAAATCGTTGTGTCTTCTACCAGTTTCGTTATTTTTACTTCAAGTAAGCCTTCTTCATTTAAGGTCCCTGCAAAAACTTCGTCATCAACTGCTTTCTCAACAGGAACCGACTCACCCGTAATAGTTGCTTGGTTGACGGCAGAGTAGCCACTCACGACCACACCATCCATCGCAATCTTTTGCCCTGGCTTTACAATCATAATGTCGCCAACGGAGATGTCATCGACATGTACCATCATTTCTTTCCCATTTCGCCTTACGAGCGCTTCCTTAGGAGCGATATCCATTAATGATCGGATGGATTGTCTTGCTTTATCCATTGAGTATCTCTCTAACGCTTCACTGATGGCAAATAAAATGACTACGATTGCTCCTTCTGCCCATTCACCTATAAAGGCAGCCCCAATAATGGCAACGGTCATGAGGGTTTTCATATCAAAATCAAATCTTAATAGGTTCTGAAAACCGACTTTAAAGAGGGAGTATCCCCCAATTACAATAGAGGTTACGAATAGCAGAGAAGTAATAAGATTTTCCTCACCATTTACAAAGACAGATAGGTAACCTAGCACAATCAGTAAAGTAGAAAACAGTAAGTTGCTGTGCTTTTTATAAAATGGCTCTCTTTCTTCATTTCGAATATTCGTTTCTACCGTACTGTTATCTACCGTTTGTCCAGTGACTTTCTCGGGCATAACTTTCAGGTTTTCAAAAGCACCTGCTTTTTCTAGCTCTTCAATCGTTGGATTGCCGTAAACGGAAATCTTGGAGGCGCCGAAGTTCACTTTGGCGTCTCGTACCCCCGCTATCTCCTTAACGTTTCTCTCGAACTTCCCGGCACAGTTTGCGCAAGAGAATCCTTCTACACGGTATACGCTCGCTGCTTCATTTCCTCCCTGCGGAACAGGTTGAGGAGTGGGTTTCCGTCTCGTTTTTTCCGGAATTACTTTCAAGTTCTCAAAAGCACCCGCTTTTTCTAGCTCTTCGATCGTTGGCTCGCCGTAAACGGAGATCTTGGAGGCGCCGAAGTTCACTTTGGCGTCCTGTACTCCTGGTATGTCTTTGACGTTTCTCTCGAACTTCCCGGCACAGTTTGCGCAAGAGAACCCCTCAACTCGGTACACATTTTTCTCTGCTGATGTTATTGTTTCACTCAACTTTAACGACCTCCTTTTGGTGTGCAAAAGCAATTTTTATGAGATTTTTTACATGGTCATCATCCAATGAGTAGAAAACTAATTTCCCCTCTTTACGATACTTGGCTAAACCTAAAGTTCTTAGCAACCTTAAGTGATGGGATGCTGTTGCAGTAGTAGAGCCTACGATATTTGCAACATCACAAACACATAACTCGTCCTCTAATAATAAAGCGTAGGCAATCTTTATCCTTGTATCATCAGAGAGGGCCTTAAAAACTTGTGCTGCCTCCACTGGTTTTTGCTCTGACAGGTTTCTTTTAGCCCTGGAAACTTTTTCTTGATCAAAAAGCGAAACTTCACAGTAATCTTTAATCACAGTATTTCCTCCTTTCGTATTATTCAAACACACATTTTAATGATGTAATATCATTCTATGCATTTACACTCAAATAGTCAAACGTTTATTAGAGTATGAACTACTTTTAAATTTCAAAGAATTAGCTAAACGTTACATTCCTTGAAAACAAAAAATGGATATTTCATACAGGCAATCTTACCTTCTTAATTTTCATTTGATTAATATTATTTGGGAGGATGGCAACCCCCTATGTCTTTAGTTACGTGAGCGTTTGTATTGGCTGTCTCATTTTTGAACATGAAATACATTATCGTGGAAAGTTAAAGAAGTTCCTGTTACAATATATTCAAAAGGTCATTTGAGTGAAGATAGGCATAAAATGCCTGTAGATAGTTGTAGAATGACGTTTGTCATGAGGAAGCGATTGATTAAGTTGGATGTGAACTACAAGATTGATATTTTTCAGACCTATTAACATCAAATAATGTCTTGAAACTTTCTCAACAATCTAAATCTTATATGCACTATCTTCCTCTGTCTTTGGTTGTTTATAGAGAGGGGAATCACTCATTTCATAGATTGGAGAGAATAACCACGTTACAAACGATTGTATCTGCCATCGCAGTATATGTTTCTACAAGTATTGATTACCTCCTTATTCTCATGATTATTTTCTCTCAAAGCCATACCAAGAGGAAAATGAAAGGGATTATTGGGGGACAGTACCTAGGAATGGGGACCTTAGTTGCCTTTAGTTTATTCGCAGCCTACGTCTTAAATCTTATTCCTGAAGACTGGATTGTCGGTTTGCTGGGATTAATCCCCCTGTTTTTAGGGGTCCGGGTAGCTCTAAGAGGAGAAGATCAGGAAGATGAAGGGGTGTTTGAGAAACTGGAAGAAGGAGGGGCTAATCGATTACTCTGGACAGTAACCCTAATCACAATCGCTTCTGGAGGTGATAATCTAGGAATATATATTCCCTATTTCACGTCCCTTACCTGGACAGAGACCACCGTAGCGTTAATCGTTTTTGCAATTTCTATAGCGGTCCTTTGCTATATCAGTTACAAACTGTCAAAGATTTCGTTAGTAGCCGAAACCATAGAAAAATATAAGCAGCCTGTTGTCGCAGTGGTTTTCATTGGCTTAGGTATTTATATCATGGTTGAGAATGGCACTATTCAAACATTATTAGGCCTATAATTTGAACCAGAGGAGAGGGAAGGTCTGCTTCGATTAAGTTTACAAGAAATGCAGCAATCAAGTCCGCTGATGTGGTCAATCTGGGTGATAGACTCTCCAGGTTTGAGACGGCCATGCAGGTGTCCAAGGATACCCGTCGCATTTTCTGGCAAAATATCCTCTTCGCTCTAGGGGCGAAAGGCCTGTTCCTCATTCTGGGTGCCTTTGGGATTGCCCCGATGTGAGAAGCGGTCTTTGCGGATTGTAGGAGCCACCGTCATTGCCGTTCTAAATGCCATGCGAATCCTCAATGAGTAAATCAAGCTAGTAAAGGGGCTGGGACAAGAGTACCCGCCCTAACGAAAGAGTCGTGATTTTGTCAGAAGGAAAATTCGCGACTCTTTTCCATAGTTGAGAACAGAAAAAGAGAACCCGATTTAACAGAGTGCAATCACCACAACCACATTAACCACATTGAAGTGGTCTCCTAAAGTTGGACAAAAGATAATCCAACTTTAGGAGTTTTTTGTATTGGTTGGATATTCAGAAGAAATTCGGGGATAGGCCTTATGGGATTACCTAAGCAGGGGCTTGGGTTACAAAGCCATCGCAGAGAAATAATGTGTGCTCCTGCAGAAAATGAGGACACTTGAAGGAAAAACTGTTTTTTATGCAAAACTAAATTCAACCGTATATTTGACTATTTGTTTGTGTTTACTCATAATGACAATCAAACACATACTTGAATAACGTTCGTTTTATTATAAAAATGTAAATAGTACTGACCCTGAATTATTCATACTTCTAAATTTTCCTTATTAATTTAGGAAAACCGTTGGTTTATACTTTTTTATCATTGTATT
>NZ_JARBEA010000086.1 GCF_028863945.1 Jeotgalibaca caeni
TTTAGAATTTCTGTAGTAAAATCGTTCATATGGAAGTCCTCTTTTCTGTGAATGTGTTGTGGTAACTCTATTCTACAGAAGGGACTTCCTTTTTTCTATTTACACAAAATATTTTACACTCTCTAAGCTAAAACTCCTATTAATCGATCTACTAAAAATAAATAAAAAAATTCTTTTCAATTTTTATTTATGGTATGACATAAATAAAGTAAAGTTATTCGTCTAGGTTAATCTTATTAATACTCTTTCTCACTAGTGTTGCATGCAACACTAGTGAGAAAGAGTATTAAATATACTGCAAGGCAAGACATTTGGTAATTGAAGAATAACAAGCAAAAAAATAGCAGTCAGGTCTCTTGACAAAGTATAGTTGCTATTCTTTTTTTAGGCCCTACTTTAATGAAATTTTTGTTTGGAGGGAACGACTTCATTCCTTTGATTATTTCAGTTGAATTTAATAGAGAAGCCTGGCGTCTATTAAAAAATACTTTTCTTGATGAGCGTCAATTTTTTTAACGGAAATCTATCCTATACTAAATTCAGTAAAGGAAAAGGAGGAATCAAAGGAAGCTATTTTAAACAAACCAAAATTATAGGAGGAATAGATCATGACTGAAAATAAAGCTTCTCAAGAAAGAACACCCCAAGAAAGATTTCAAGAAGAACAAGAACACAAGGAACATGTCCATCATACAAAAATTAATGCAGCGGCCATTTCGGATCATCTTTTAGGGAACATGCATACTTTACATGTGAAATTGCACCAATATCACTGGTATGTAAATGGCGCTAATTTCTTCACCCTGCATGAAAAATTTGAAGAATTGTATAATCAAAACGAAGAATGGTTCGACAAACTAGCAGAACGCTTGATTATTTCCGGTCATAAACCGGCTTCAACCACCGCTGAATTTGAAAAATATTCCATGCTTTCAGAAGATGCCATCAATAAATACGCTAAAGCAGAAGACATGGTTGAAAATATTATCGAAGATTTCAGAAGTACCCGTGAATTAACGATTCGTGCTATTCGTTTAGTACAAGATGAGGGTGACGATGCTTTAGAAGATACACTAATTGCTTTTAAAAATGACTTAGATAAAAACATTTGGATGCTGCAAGCGTTCATTGGCAAAGAGGCATTGGAAGACGACGATGCGTTTGATGAGGATGAAGATTAGATTTTTCGTAAACATACATTTAAAAATTAAAGATTTTGGGGTTGGGACTCTTTCCAGCTCCTATTTTTTTGCCGTTAAAAAGACTTTTCTTGATGAACGTCAATTTTTTTGAGGTAGGGGGCCTTTATACTAAATATAAGAAAGTTAAAAAAAGGACAATAAACTGATAAAGGGGAAGAACGAATTGACTCAATACACCCAACCACATGCAGCAGGAAACCACTCAGCTTGTATCCGCTTAGTCCCGATATTCAATCATTTGGAGGAAAGCTCGATGGATCGCATCGCTGGAAAAGCTCACACGAATCACTATCAAAAAGGGGAGTTTCTGTTTCGCTCGCAAGAAAAAGATGATGCCTTGTATATTGTGAATCGCGGAAAAGTCCGCATCTATCGCTTGTCTGATTCTGGCAAAGAGCAACTAGTTCGTATTTTGAATCCGGGTGACTTTACGGGAGAATGGACGTTGTTCAATCCTGATGCTGTGCACGAGGAATACGCAGAAGCTACTCGAGATACGTCTGTCTGCATGATTCAACAACATGATGTACAAGAGTTTCTAAAAGAGTATCCTGCAATTTCGTTAAAGCTGCTAGGAGAGATGTCGCAGCGGTTAGAAAGCTCCGAACGTCAAACCGCACAAGTAGCCGTGGAGAGTGTCATTACCCGTTTAGTTTTGTTTTTGGCAGAAAATGTGGAACCTGAAATGGGCAACTCTCCCACCATCACCCTGCCGATGGCAAAAAAGGACATTGCTTCCTATTTAGGAACGACACCTGAGACCATCAGTCGCAAATTTGGAGAATTGGAGGACGAGGGATTGATTCAACAGCTGTCCGGGAAAAGGATCAAGATTCAGGATTTAGATGATTTATTGCTTTACAGCGAATAATCGGACACACTTTTTTCTACACGTTGGTGTTCTGTCGCTCTTCATTAACAACGGGACAGAACTCAGTGCTTTTGCTTCCATCTGTCCGTTTTTGGCTTTTTTAAGACAGAACGACCTTCATTCATTGGAAAAATAAAAGCACAAACATGATAACCCTCAAGTTTTTTTGTTTTATTTTTCTTTAAGATAGGGTTGTCGAACAAAACGTAAAAATAAGTAGGGGTGAATGTGCATTATTTTTGGGTGATAGTTGCCATCACGTTGTCAGCAGCGGGTGCATTCTTTGTCGTCCCTTTCACCAAGAACACGATTGGCGGCGAAGCAAAGACGTCTAACGTTGTTGAGGCAGATAGGTTAGCTATGGAAAAAGAAGAGGAAGTTGTAAAAGGAGCCGGCGTAATCGGACACGGAAAAGTGGCGTATTACGAAGCGAGTGACCAGGGAGATAAAAGTGTATTCACTGTTTGGTTTCCATGGAGCTTAGCCGGAATCTTGTTCAGCATCACCATGACTAGAATGACGCGAAAAATTGAAGAAATGGAGCAAATAGAATGGAATTCGTATTAGGCGTTTTGAATCCCCATGCGGTGGAGATTGGTTCTGTTGTGATCCATTGGTATGGAGTCATTATTGCAGCGGGCATATTAGCGGCTCTCCAGTTGAGCACCAAGGAAGCAAAGAAAAAAGGACTGGAAGAGGATACCATTATCGATATGGCCTTATGGGCAATTCCGATTGGACTCCTCGGCGCTCGGCTTTATTATGTGTTATTTGAACTTGGTTATTATCTGCAAAATCCAGGACAAATCCTTGCGATTTGGAATGGCGGCATTGCGATTTATGGGGGATTGATTGCAGGAGGGGGTACGCTATATTGGTATGCAAAGAAAAAAGGTACTTCTTTGGCACTCGTTCTTGATATTTTAGCGCCCAATGTATTGTTAGCCCAGTCCATTGGTCGTTGGGGCAATTTTATGAATCAGGAAGCTCATGGTGGACCGGTTACTCGTCAATTCTTGGAAAATCTTTATTTACCTGAATTTGTCATTGAACAAATGAATATCAATGGTACCTACTACCATCCGACTTTTTTATACGAGTCATTGTGGAGTTTGTTGGGCTTTGTCCTCATCGTCACTATACGGAACCGAAAACAGCTTTTGCGTCAAGGAGAAGTCGCTTTGAGTTACGTTTTGTGGTACTCAGTGGGTCGGTTCTTCATTGAAGGTATGCGAACGGACAGTTTATGGATTGGCGAGTGGATCCGCGTTTCGCAAGCCTTGTCTCTGGCCCTGTTTATTGGCGCGATTGTAGTATGGTTTATACGCAGACAAGACTATCCACCAATTTTTTATTATTCTGATGGCAATAAGGGGCAGAAAAAGACTATTAAGATGGTGAATTGAGCAAAAGGATAAAAAGAAGTGCAAAACTTGATATGCGTCAATTTTCGTTTGCTAAAAGTGAGCTATACTACAGTTGTAAAGAGGAAAAGGCAGTGTTCATTAATCTGCTGCCGATAAAATAAAAACACATAAAGGAGATAGGAATTATGGAAAAAGCTATATTGCAATTAGAAACGTTGTCTTGTCCAAGTTGTATGCAAAAAATTGAAGGTGCCTTGAAATCAGTTAACGGTATTGATAAAGACAGCATTAAAGTATTATTCAACTCCAGCAAAGTCAAAACCAATTTTGATTCAGCTGTCACTTCGATTGAAGAGATTCAAAAAGCTATCGAAAACGTAGGCTATCCGGTCCTTAAAGCAAAAGTCAAGGCCGCTTAACAGATTAAATGAACTAGGCAATTCTGGAAGAAAAGCTATTTTTCCGGGATTGCTTTTTTGTTGCAATCCGATTCGAGGTGCTTAGAAACGATAAAAGAGAACTTTCTAAACTTGATAGCCGTAAATTTTTATTCGATAAAAAGAGGGTATCGTTATAACTGTAAAGAGGAATAAGTGTCATTGAGGCTGTTAGATCAAAAAAATAGTGAAAAGGGACACGTATTTTTTCAAAACTTGATGTCAGTCAATTAATTACTTAGGCAATTATCTTATACTGTGTTTATCAATAAAAGAGAAATTAAATTTGGAGGGAAAAAGCATGCAACAATATATATTAAGCAAGAAAAATGTTATCACCGTCATCAGTGGATTGTTAATCGCACTCGGTTTCTTCAGTCACTTTGTTTTAGAAAACGTAGGACTTTCAGAGTGGTCTTTGATCATCGCCTCTGTCTTTGGGATTACGCCAATTGCCATTCAAGCGTTTCAAGCAATGAAAGTCAAAGTCATCAGTATTGATGTCTTAGTCAGTATTGCAGCAATTGGTGCGCTTTTTATTCAAAATTATGAAGAATCGGCTATTGTCACGTTCTTATTCTTATTCGGACACTACTTGGAACAACGAACATTGAACCAAACGCGATCTGCTATCAAAGAATTGACTGAAATGGCACCCGAAAGCGCCTTGAAACAAATGGATAATGGCGAATTTGAAGAAGTAGAAGTGGATGATGTAGATGAAGGGGATATCTTGCTCGTTAAAACGGGTGCGAAAATTCCAGTGGATGGCACAGTCCTTACGGGTGAAGGGCATATCAATGAAGCTAGCATTACAGGGGAAGCTGTTCCGGTCAACAAGCTAGCTGATGCAGAAGTTTTTGCAGGAACCATTTTAGAAAACGGAACGATTCAAATCAGAGCTGACCGAGTTGGTGAGGACACCACATTTGGAAAAATTATTGAACTCGTGGAAGAAGCACAAGATTCTAAATCCGAAGCGGAACGGTTCATTGATCGCTTTTCTAAATACTACACACCAACTGTCTTGGTTCTGGCAATTGTTGTATGGGCGTTCAGTCAAAATATTGAGTTAGCAATCACCATCTTGGTTCTAGGTTGCCCAGGCGCATTAGTTATCGGAGTGCCTGTCTCAAACGTTGCCGGTATTGGGAATGGTGCTCGTAACGGTGTTCTTTTAAAAGGGAGTGAAGTCATTCAAGACTTCAGCAATGTGGATACAATTGTATTTGATAAGACAGGTACTTTAACTGTCGGAAACCCAACCGTTGCAGCGACTGAACTGTATGAAAAAGATTCTGCTGAAACGCTTGGCTATCTGGCCAGTGTGGAACGGGAATCAGATCATCCATTAGCAAAAGCGGTCTTAAATCAAATTGGAGAAACAAACTTTTATCCTGTTGAAGGAACTGAAGTCGTGAAAGGCGGCGGAATCGTTTCAAGTGTAGCTGGACATAGAGTGGCTGTTGGGAATGTGGCCTTGATGGAAAAAGAAAATGTCACTCTCAGCAAAAAAGTGCAAAAAGATGTCAAACGGTTTGAACAACAAGGGAACTCTCTCGTTTTGACAGCGGTCGACGGTGAATTAAAAGTACTGATGGGCATTCGCGATCAAGTCCGTCCGGGTGTGAAAGCTAATTTGCAGGAATTAAAAGACTTGGGCGTGAAAAATCTAGTCGTTCTTTCAGGAGATAACCAAGGAACCGTTGATGTGGTCGCCGGCGAACTTGGTTTGACCGAAGCTCACGGCCACATGTTGCCGGAAGACAAATCGGCTTATATCGGAAAACTTCAACAACGTGGTCAAATTGTAGCCTTTGTTGGAGATGGCGTTAACGATAGTCCGTCCTTAGCTTTAGCAGACATTGGCATCGCAATGGGAAGCGGAACGGACGTAGCGATTGAAACATCCGATGTCGTTTTAATGAACTCGAACTTCAGCAACTTGCCTCACGCATTAGGATTAGTAAAAGCCACCGCAAATAATATGAAACAAAATATCGTGATTTCAATTGGAGTAGTGTTGGTCTTGTTGACCAGCGTCTTCTTCAGCGAATGGATGAATATGTCTATCGGAATGTTGGTTCATGAAGGTAGTATCTTGGTGGTAATTTTCAACGGCATGAGATTAATGAAGTATAAGTTGAAAGGTCGAAAAGAACAAAAAGAAGTATCAGCACCTGCAGAGAAAGTAAAAATATCTTAAGAATAAATTAGAAGAGGCTGAGACAATAGTCCATCCTTGAAATGACAAAAGCGGAAACTCAGATTTTTAAATCTGGGATTTTCCGCTTTTTTGAGTTCTTGAAAAAAATAAGAGTATAGAGTATGCTCTTTATAAAATTAATTTTCGCCTGGATAATTCATAAAATTTCAGGAAACTACGACTAACCTTGCTGCAATAGCATTTTTCACTTGTTCGATAAACAC
>NZ_JARBEA010000087.1 GCF_028863945.1 Jeotgalibaca caeni
TTTAGAATTTCTGTAGTAAAATCGTTCATATGGAAGTCCTCTTTTCTGTGAATGTGTTGTGGTAACTCTATTCTACAAAAGGGACTTCCTTTTTTCTATTTACACAAAATATTTTACACTCTCAATCAGGTAGGATAAGGAGAGGTCAAACAAGGAAAGGAATGCTACATGGATAATAATAAATATGAAAAACGTAAGAATGTCATTTTATGGATTGTCTTTCTTTTACTACTAGCTTCTATCGGTTATGCGGTTTATATGTTCTTCCAGGCACCGGATGGCACTGCACAACATGAAGGCGAACGGGTAAAAAGTGATTATGTATTAATGATTTTGCAATGCCTGTTTGGAGCAGTAGTGATTTTCTTGCCCAAAAAGGTGGAAGACCATTTTGAAATACGAATTCCCAATATGATTGAAATTGTTTATTTTATTTTCTTATATTGTGCTATTTTTCTGGGAGAAGTTCGTAATTACTATTTCCGTGTACCATATTGGGATATGATCCTTCACTTCTTTAGTGCCGGTATGCTTGGAGCGATTGGATTTATTTTAATCGACTTCATAACCGGGATTAAGAAGCTGAACTTGCGTCTGAGCCCATTCTTTGTTTCCTTTTTCTCGTTCTGCTTCGCAATTACTTGCGGGGTTATCTGGGAAATCTATGAATTTTTGGCGGACGGAATTTTAGGGACCAATATGCAGAAGTTTATTACTGCAAACGGGGAAGTGCTGGTCGGCAGAGAGGCTCTCGGCGACACAATGGAAGATATTATTGTGAATACGGTCGGAGCGCTACTCGTTGTCACCATCGGCTATTTCTATCTACGCAAAATAAAGAAGCACTGACTCGCTGAGTCAGTGCTTTCTGTTCAAATGGTACAAGTGAGCGGGAAATGATACGCTCACTTGTACCATTTTTTCGATTTTGGTATGAGTGAGGTCTTATTTTTCGTTCACTCGCACGCTTTTGCCCTTTTTCGTGCAAGTGGGCATTTTTTTAGCGCTCACTTGCACGTTCTTCTTAATGTGTATAGTTATCAAAGTACCCTTGGATATAAATAATCGGAGTTCCTTTGTCGCCGCTTCCTGATGTTAGGTCAGAAAGGGAGCCAATCAAGTCGGTTAGTTGGCGAGGGGTAGTACCTTGCGATTCCATCGCGCCTACTAAGTCTACTTCTTTATTTTTGATGTATTCTGAAATGGCAGTGTGCAAATCTTCGCCTTCTAAGTCAGCAAAGTTATTGTCTGCCAAGTATTTCAATTTAATTTCACTTGGAACGCCATCAAGCCCAGGTGTGTAGGCAGGAGAAACAACTGGATCAGCAAGTTCCCAAATTTGACCGACTGGGTCTTTGAACGCGCCGTCTCCATAAATCATCACTTCAATTAGCTTGCCGGTTTTTTCGCGCAAGATTGCTTGAATCTTGTCGACAACTGGTTGGCAGTCACGAGGGAATAATTTAATGGAATCTTCAGTTGCTTTGTTTGAACCAAGTAAGCCGTACAATTCGTTATGGCCGCTGCCATCTATTGATTCTGCCAAAATATTATCCAAGCTGTATACTTTTTCCGCACCATTCGCTTTCAAAATTCGTTTGGTACGGAAGCGAGTGTGGATGTCGCATGTTAGGACACTCTTGGTGTAATCTAAAATAGATTTTGCATTGTTGGAGAAAATGACTTCACATTCTACACCGTATTCTTCTACTATTGATTTATAATATTCAATGTAATCCACACCAGTGAAAGTATGTTTCTTATAGCCAAAATGTTCCCGAAATTCAGCTTCTGTTAACACATCCGTCCAAGGATTCACGCCTTTTTCATCCAAAGAATCAATATCAACCAAGTGGTTCCCCACTTCGTCAGATGGATAGCTCAACATCAAGACGATTTTTTTCGCACCTTTTGCGATTCCGCGTAAATTCACGGAAAAACGGTTGCGGCTCAAAATTGGGAAAATAACTCCAATGGTGTCATCGCCAAACTTCGCTGTAACATCTTTCGCGATGTGATCAATGGTAGCATAGTTTCCTTGGGCACGTGCCACAATGGATTCTGTGATGGACACGATATCACGGTCTTGAATGGAAATTCCCTCTACTTCAGCTGCCTTCAAGACGGTATCGACAACAATCTCCTCAATATTGTCGCCACGATGGATAATCGGGCTACGGAGACCTCTTACAACTGTACCAACTACTCTATCCAATAAAATCTCTCCTTATATAACAATGGCATTCCTGCAATTTGCTCAACAAAAAATATCCTATATAATAAATATAGGTCCGTAGTAATTATATGCTTATCGGAAGAATTTGACAATGATAGGAGCTGCGAAAATGGAATTTATCGTTAATAAAGAGTGGCTTGTCCAACAATTAGCCAACGATTGGGTAAAAGTAGTCGACTGCCGCTTTGATATGAGCCAGCCGCATGCAGGAAAAGAACAATATGAAACCAGCCACATTCCCGGCTCCGTTTATCTTGATCTGGAGAAGGACTTATCCAGCCCTGTTGAAGAGCATAGCGGCAGACACCCTTTACCGGATCTGCATACTCTAAAAAACACGCTTGAAAAGTTAGGTATTTCCAACGAATCAACGGTTGTCGTCTATGATAGTGGAAGTTGTGAGAACGCTTCTCGCGCTTGGTGGTTGCTCTCTTATCTGGGACACGAGCGCGTATTTTTATTAGACGGCGGATTTGCAGCTTGGGAAAAGGCGGGTTACCCATTGACTGATGAACCTGCACAAGTGAAACCTGCAACTTTCCGAGTAAATGTGCAGTCAGACATGTTGGCAACATACGAAGATGTACAGAATCTAGTGGCATCTGGCTCCAAGGAAACCATTTTGATTGACTCCCGTTCTCCCGAACGCTATAGAGGGGACGAAGAACCGATTGATGCCAAAGCAGGCCGAATCCCTGGAGCGATTAATCATCCATGGCAAAAAAGCCTTCAGGCAGATGGAAGTTTCAAAAACGAAAAAACTCAGCAAGAACGATTCGAAAAGCTAAATCCCGACACACCACTTGTCGTTTACTGTGGCTCTGGCATTACTGCCGCAACCAATTATCTGGCGCTCAAACAAGCGGGCTATCAAGATGTGAAGCTTTATGTAGGAAGTTTCAGTGACTGGATTTCTTATTCAGACAGCCCAGTAGAAAAAGGGTAAGTTACACGATGGATTCGGTCGAACACACAGCTTTCGTTGTGTGTTTTTTTGTGAAAATTATTTTTCTTTATCGATTAAATTTTGCTAGTACGAGAACTAGTATAATAGTATACTAGATAAGTATTACAAGGAAGATAAAGGAGGTTCTAAAAAATGAAGTTGAATCGCGAACTATTATCAAATGAAAATGCTCAAAATGAAATCGGTTTAAAGATGCCGGCTTTCGATGTTCAAGCAGTAAAAGAAAAAACGATGGAAGAACCAATTTGGTTGCATTGTGGAGCAGGAAACATTTTCCGTGCTTTTCTAGGAGCTGCTCATCAACAACTATTGAATAAAGGCACAACTGATAAAGGAATTATCGCAGCAGAAGGCTATGATTTTGAAATCGTTGATGTAATGGAAGGGTACGATAACCTGACCATCAATGTCATGCTTAAAGATACAGGCGAAGTGGATTATGAAGTTGTGGCTTCTATTGTTGATTACTTGAAAATGGATCTTTCTGATGCTGATTTTGAAAAGGTTATCAACATTATGAAAGCGCCATCGTTGCAAATGGTGAGTTTCACGATTACAGAAAAGGGCTACAGCATCACGGATGCTAGTGGTGAATTCACAAATGTGGTGAAAGAAGACTTCACGAATGGACCATCGCAAGTGAAGAGCTATATTGGGAAAGTCGTTTACATGCTTCACGAACGCTATCAAGCTGGAAAACATCCAATTGCTTTAGTAAGTATGGATAACATGTCCCATAACGGTGAAAAGTTGGCAGCTTCTGTTCGTCAATTCGCTAGCAAATGGGTAGAAAATGGCTTCATGGATCAAGGATTTGTCGACTATTTGAACGACGAAACGCTCGTTTCATTCCCTTGGAGCATGATTGACAAAATTACTCCGCGTCCAGATGTAAAAGTAAAAGCAATGTTGGAAGAAAAAGGGTTAGAAGGAATGGATCCATGCATGACTGAGCGCCATACTTACGTTTCTCCATACGTAAACGGTGAAGAGACTGAATACTTGGTTATTGAAGATCACTTCCCGAACGGACGCCCAGCACTTGAAGAAGCAGGCATCATCTTCACGGACCGTAAAACCGTAAACGCTACCGAAACAATGAAAGTTACTGCTTGCTTGAACCCATTGCATACTGCACTTGCTGTTTATGGTTGCTTGCTTGGTTACGAAGCGATCTATGAAGAAATGAAAGATGAAGACTTAGTGAAACTGATCAAACAATTGGGCTACCAAGAAGGTCTGCCAACCGTTGTGGATCCAGAAATTATTTCACCAAAAGCATTCATCGATGAAGTGATCAACCGTCGTTTGCCAAATCCATTTATCCCAGATGCCCCACAACGGATTGTGACCGACACATCGCAAAAGCTCTCTATTCGTTTTGGCAATACGCTAAAAGCTTATGTGGAACAAGGAGACGTGAGCTCTCTTGTGGCGATTCCGTTGGTATATGCTGGTTGGTTGCGTTACTTGATGGGCGTGGATGATCAAGGCGAAGCTATGACGTTGAGTCCAGATCCATTGTTGCCAGAACTTTTACCAATTTTTGAATCTGTAGAACTCGGCAAAGAACCGGAAGCAGAAGCAATCCAAGCACTATTGAAGAACGCTGATATTTTTGGCATTGATCTATACGAAGCAGGAATCGGCGAAGATGTATGGCAACTCTTCCTGCAATTGGCAAAAGCACCAGGCGCAGTACGCGAAACGTTGCAACAAGAATTAGCAAAAATCTAATGTTGGAAAGGATTCGAACAATACAATGAAAATGTCATTTCGCTGGTATGGGAAAAAAAATGATCCCATTCCGTTAGAGTATGTCCGTCAAATTCCAGGAACCAAGGAAGTAGTTTGGGCGCTGCATCATAAAGTTGCAGGAGAAGTATGGGGCAAAGAGGAAATTCAAGAAGAAGTAGCTTACATCAAGAGTTTCGGTCTGGATGTTAGCGTTGTAGAGAGCGTTAATATTCATGACGATATCAAACTAGGCCTGGATTCCAGAGAACAATATATCCAGAACTATATTGAAACCTTGACGAACCTGGCAGAAGTTGGCGTTAAAGTCGTTTGTTACAACTTCATGCCTGTCTTTGACTGGACACGGACGGAGTTGTTCCACCAATTAGAAGACGGTTCAACTGCTTTGTATATGGACAAAGCCAAGATTCTTTCCCTTGACCCGCAAGAATTGATTGAAATGTTCGAAGGCGGTAGCCAAGGGTTGACCTTGCCGGGCTGGGAGCCAGAAAGAATGGCTAAAATCAAAGAATTATTCCAAGCATACGACGGCATTACAGAAGATCGCTTGCGCGAAAACTTCAAATACTTTATCGATGCCATCATGCCGACTTGTGAGAAGTATGACATCAAGATGGCGATTCATCCGGATGATCCTCCGTTCCCAATTTTTGGCTTGCCACGTTTGGTGAACAACGCTGAAAATATTGGCAAACTTCTTGCAGTAAATGAAAGCAAGCACCATGGTTTAACATTCTGTACCGGTTCACTTGGCGCAGATGCTTCAAACGATATCGTTGAGCTGCTTGAAACCTACTATGACCGCGTCCACTTCATGCATGTACGGAACGTTAACGTGGAAGCAGACGGCAACTTTACTGAAGTTTCCCACTACACTACAGACGGCACAGTAGATATTACGGGTGTGATGGAAGTTTTGGCGAAAAATAATTACCAAGGGTACATTCGCCCTGACCATGGCCGCCATGTGTTTGGCGAGAACGAAAATAATGTTCGCCCAGGATACGGCCTCTATGACCGCGCAATGGGAATGATGTACCTTCACGGCGCATACGACGCATTCAAAAAAGCATAAAAAAGTGGCTCTATAATATTTGGTGTTGGTGAATCATTTTGATTCACTGGCACCATTTTTGTTTTTAAATGCAAAAAGGCCAGTGAACCCCTATAATTTAGTTACCACACAAAACAACAGGAGGACTCACATGGCCCATACTCATTGTATTAAAAAAATGCTCGGAATAGAAGACCCAAATATATATTTAGATGACATGCCCGTTGTATTCGAAAAAATCAAGCAAG
>NZ_JARBEA010000088.1 GCF_028863945.1 Jeotgalibaca caeni
TTTAGAATTTCTGTAGTAAAATCGTTCATATGGAAGTCCTCTTTTCTGTGAATGTGTTGTGGTAACTCTATTCTACAGAAGGGACTTCCTTTTTTCTATTTACACAAAATATTTTACACTCTCTTTATCGCATATGGCCTGACGAAGGCTTAAAAAGAAAAATTGAATGCTTGTTAGATATTTTTGCAGAAAATATTTATTCTTCAGAAGGATTCTGCTGGACTGAGTTTGATGTTAACTGGCAACCGCTTATTTCAGAAGTATCATATGGACATGATATTGAGACTTCCTGGTTGTTAAAAGAAACGCTAGATATTTGCCAGATTAAAAATGAGAAAATCGAACAAATGACTTTGAAATTGGCAGAATATGTTCTCGAGCATGGGTTGGATGAATACGGGGCACTTTACAATCATTATCATTTCCAAACGAAAAAGACAGACCGGACTCGCGTTTGGTGGGTACAAGCAGAAGCCGTTGTTGGATTCTATCATGCTTACCAGATTACCGGTGATGAAACATTTCTAGCTGCTGCAAACAAGGTGTGGTTATACATCCAAACTTTTTTCATCGACAAGCGTTCAAATAGCGAATGGTTTTCGCGTCTTGATGCACATAATCAAATTTTGTCTTCCAAGTTAGAAAATGACGGCTCATCCTTGGAACCAATTAGTGATAGTTGGAAAGGCCCTTACCATACGGTACGTATGTATATTGAAATAATCGAACGTTTAGGAGGAAAAGGAAATGATGGAATGGAATAAATGGGAAAATTATAGAGGAAGTGGCCAAAAACCTACTGATTTTGATGAATGGTGGGATAATAACTTAAAGCAAATGAATGATTTACCGCTTGAATATGAAATTATACCGGAAGCTATTCCCTCTCATGTAGCAAATTTTTATCATCTATACTTTAACGGGGTGGGTGGTGCCCGCGTACATTGCCAACTAATAACCCCCAAAATACTGAAAAAGAAACACAAAGGTATGTTATTATTCCATGGCTATCACACTAATTCAGGTGACTTTCAAGATAAGATTGGTTGGGCTGCAGAAGGCTTTGTAGTTTTAGCATTAGATGCACGTGGCCAAGGCGGATTATCGCAGAATCATACTCAAACAGATGGCGGAACGATGCGTGGACTGATTATTCGCGGCATCGAAGAAGGTAGGGATAATCTTTACTTCCGTAATGTTTTTTTAGATACCGCTCATGCAGCTCGGATCCTTCAATCTTTTGACTACGTCGACAAAGAAAAAATTTATGCACAAGGTGCTTCTCAAGGGGGCGGACTTACCCTCGCATGTGCTGGTTTGGTTCCAAACTTACACCGTGTATTTGTTAGCTATCCATTTTTAACTGATTATCGAAAAGCTTATCAACTAGGCGCACAAACTTCTGCCTATGAAGAAATTCCTTATTGGTTCCAATTCAGGGATCCCCTACATGACCGTGAGGAAGAAATTTTTCATACCTTAGAGTACATTGATATTCAGCATTTTGCTCCAAGAATCAAAGCAAGTGTAGTTTGGGCAATTGGGCTACAAGACGCGGTATGCCCCCCGGTAACTCAATTTGCAACATACAATAACATCAACGCTAAGAAAGAAATAATCGTTCTTCCAGAATATGGTCATGAGTATCTCCCAAGAATTAATGATGTATATCGCAACTTTTTTTTCGATGAATAGAATACCTTGAAAAAGAGAAGAGGCTGGACTTTTGTCCCAGCCTCGTTCCAGTATACGAATATCTGCCTCTTAAACGTGCTTCAAAAGGCAGACCCGACATCACTTCACGAATAATGCTCAGATGGTCTATGACCATCTGAGCCTATTTGTTCCAGTGATTCCGGTCTAAACGCCTTTTGTGCCACTCTCTTCTTTTTTTATAATGCGGTATACCATTTTTGCTCATCACTTAAGGCTTCAGGCGAGAGATACTTCTTTAATATTTTTTCGATTAAAAAACTCAGACTATACATGACCAAAGCTGGTAGTAGCAGGATAGTCGGGATTGGCATCAAGTATAAAACGAACGCAGCAATGAGATAGCATCCAATAAATAGTATGGTAAAAGGTAGATGTCTGAACTGCATCGACAGTGCTAGTTTGAATACTTCAAAAGAGGACAAGCTAAAACGAGACAGTAAAATAGGTACGTAGATGAGTAGCGCAAGCCAAATGTAAACTAGGAAGCTCAATACTGCAAAACTGATTGCCCCAAAAACGGTTCCTGATTGAAATACGTAGAGCATATCTATAAGAAGGATTATTCCAGTTACTAAAAATAAAATATTCAAGAGTATTCCCTGCTTTAACTCTCTTTTCCAAGCTTTCCAGTATTCTTTGGCTGGATAACCATTTCCAATACGCTGCGTCTTTACAGTTGTATAATATAAAGCTGAGAGAGAAGGAACCAATGTGATGATAGGTAAACTAGTAATAATGAAGAGAACACTAATTCCGATTAAGTTCCCAATTCGATTCATTACTTTGTAGTATTTCCCCTCATATGCAAAGAATTTTTTCATTTTTCCCTCTCTTTTCTATTTATTTTATTGGGTACGTTGATAAATCTGGTAATTTTTCTAACGTAAGGACTTTCTTATGGTGATAAACTTTATTTAGCATTTCCTTGGATGTATATTCCTCCGAATAATTTCCCAATTCATCAACGACAAACTCTCCATTCCAAGAAGTGAAATATCCCCACATTACTTGATCACGTTCCAACAAGTCTGGATCAGGCAAACAACCATTTTCAGAAAGTACAATCAACTTATTTTTATCAGTATAATCCATAGCTTGAGCAAATCGTGAAGCTTGCGAAGAATATGCTTGCTTTCCAGGATAAATATCTTCGCCGATTATATCTACAAACTCGTCTCCAGGATACCATTCTTTCCCTTGTCCATTCCATACCCAAATCAAATTATTTAATCCATGTACATTTACAAATCGATGGTACATAAGCTGCCACAGGTCAATAAATGGTTGTGAACCGCTGGCCCCCCACCAGAACCAACCTCCACTTGCTTCATGCAGAGGTCGCCAGAGCACTGGGATTTGTTCATCTGCTAGTTCCTTCAGTAATTTCGCAATTTCATCCATGTCTTCTATTAATAAACGATAGCCTTCCGGATCTTGTCCGTTCATGATTGCAGATAAATCAATCGTTGTATGTTCAGTATAGAAACTACTCCACCACGGATGTTCGGGTGTATCATACAAGTAAGGCTCCGGAGCATTCCAGTGCCACATGAACGTAATAATGCTACCAATTTCATGGAATGTTTTAGCATGACTTAATACATCTGGACCACTGGCTCTTGATTTTCTAGATGCAGATTCATCAATAAAATCTAACCCTAGGATAGCTGGTGTTTTCCCCCTAGTTTCACGAAAAATGGCAGAAAACTCTCTCCCAAGATGTCCTTCATTAGAGGATTGTCCAGAAATGATTCTTTTTCCGTATTGATCCGTTAAAAAGCTCATTAAACGTTTTGTATTTATTGAGGCATTTGGATTTACCAGTTTTGAATCTACTATGTACGTTGACATGTCAATCGGTTTTATTTTCATAATTTCCAGTCCCTTTATGGCGAAGTATCCCCAACTCTTTTCTATCCGAACTTTGTGCTTGCCGGGTTCCAGATAAACATACGAAACAAAAGAGTCAGCAAATTCATCTGCATTTGCGGTTATGTCCGCTACATATTTTGAATCTATAAAAACTTTATTCACCTTCTGACCACCAATTCCGTATGATGGAAAATTCAAGTGGTACATACTCTCTTCTTCAATAAAAATAGTGAACTCTACCCATGATTCTTCTGTAGAGAATCCTTCCAAATAAGGTACCTTGAACCCTTCCAACTGGAGATGTTTTTTGATAACATCTCCAGTGAAAGTGGCATCTTCTACGCTATAAAAATTTGGATTCTTTACGTTTTGTTCACTATCATAATTTTGAATAGTGGCATCCTTATTCTTCTTTATTTTGAAAACCATCTAGTCCATCTTGGAGTACTTGTTTATAAGATTCTACCGCTTGAGAAACCGTCATGGTACCTGTGAATATATTGTAAGTAGCTTCACCAACAGCTCCATTCACATCTGCTACCTTCCACAAATCTCCATTACCCATTTCACCAATTTCCATAGCTAGATCAAGGTCTTCTGTATTAGTGAAGCCTGTTTCAATCCAGTCATAGTTATCGCGATAAGATTCATCAAATGCGAACCAGTTGCGGAATTCTTCAAAAATCTGATAAACAGCTTCTGGTTGCTCTGTACCTTTTGGAATGAAATAATAGTTAACAATACCTTCACCGGCTTTTGTGCCGTCTCCACTTGGACCTTGTGGCCATTTTACAATCCGATAATCGTAGCTTAGTTCTGGTCCATAATTAATTAAGTTATAAGCTTGGACTGGAGCGAAAGCAACGCCACCATCTACCCAAGCAAGTAATTGTTCATCCCAGTTATCTGTGTATGGTTTAGCTACTTTATCCACGTTATACATGTTATAAATGAATTCTAACGCTTCTACTGTTTCTGGGCTGCTCAATCCTTCTGTCAAATCGGTTGCAATAGAGCCTCCATTTGATGCCACAAATTCATTTGTTGTATCAGTTGTTACACCGCCGAATCCATATACATCAATATTTCCGTCTCCATCGGTGTCACGAGTTGTTGCTTTTGTCATTTCCGCAAACTTCTCCCATGTCCATTCGCCGCTTGCTAATAATTCATTGGGATCTTCTAGTCCTAATTCGTCTAACATCGTGGCATTGTACAACATATATGTTCCACCTGTAGGTAAAACAGTTTCAGTGAAAAAGTACGTTTCACCAAATGTCTCAAACGGTGACATAATAGTTTGATCGGTCGTAATGTCTGAATAATCTGGGGCGAACTCGCTAACTGGCATTGCATAGCCGTTCATAGCGGGCGCTAGACCAAATTGTAAATCTACTGTATAAATATCATAATCCGGTGTTCCAGATACAACTGAGGTATTAATATTTTCAGTCATTCCGTCCCATCCTAAGTTGCTAAATTCAATTTTTACGTTGTATTTTTCTTCAATACGGCGAATATTATCTAATTCCATTTGAGCAGTTTCTGTATTATTTACTCCTGGATTATCCGTAGGGTCTGTATGACGACTGTCATAATAAAAATCCCACCAAGTAGCAATTTTAATTGTTCTTCCGCCCATGTCGATAGCAGGGTATTGTGCATATGGATCATCTGTTGCTGATTCTGCTACTTCATTTGAGGTTTCTGATGTTACATCTTCTGATGTATCATCTGCTGCTCCTTCATTTCCACAAGCTCCCATTGCTAATGCTGCTAATGATAAGAATAAAAATTTCCATTTTTTCTTCATCTTAAAAGACTCCCTTTTTTCTTTTTTATCCAACTACTCCACTACGTTCGATTCCTTCAATAAACTGTCTTTGTAATAAAACCTGAATTATTCATACTCCTGAAATCTTCTTGAAAAATGTCTTTTTTAACGTTTAAGCATTCCGATTTTTTTGTATCACATTGATTTTACTAAATCGACCAGATATTTTGGGTTCACATCAGGCAACTTCGGGTTTGAGCCCTATTTTTGGGCGCAGGAACCCCTTGGGTTCCATCTGATTTTTTAAA
>NZ_JARBEA010000089.1 GCF_028863945.1 Jeotgalibaca caeni
TTGATACTTACAACCAAAAATTCCTAGGTCGCAGTCATAAAGGTTTCCAACAGGCCGAAGGCGAGCTCGAACAAATGCTGAGTCAACCGATGGAGAATTAGAAACAATCTACAGTAGGGAAGAACCATTTACACAAAATTATTGACGCTCCCTTAGCTTATATGGAATACCTATATTATTATTAGTGTTGACTGGTTTTTATTTTTATGACGGTTTGTCAAATTAATCTCTTATTTTGCAATACATGATTCTATTCAATTTCATGTATTAATTTGGTTAATTTGGTTTATAAATTTTGATATTTATTATCTAAGGTCTTAATATTATTTTTGAATCTATAGACTAAAAATAGAGAACGTAAAGATAAGTCTATAGCGATTGACAACCACACACCGGCTATACCTAGATTAAATATTTTTGATAATACAATGACTCCAACCACTCGAATAACCCACATGCCAAATGCCGTGCTGTACAAAGGTGATTTGGTATCCCCCATACCTTGCAATGAACCAGTGGTAATCAAACTGATAGCTAAAACAGGCTGTGCGAATGAATCGATTCTAAGAGCTGTTACTATCTGATTAATTGCTTCTGTATCATCGGTAAATAGTGTGGCGAATAATGGTGAACCGAAAAATAAAATGACGCCTAAAAAGGACATAAATATCACTCCGTATTTAGCAGATGAATAAGCGTAATGGTTAGCTTTCGGTAAGTCCTTTGCCCCAATGCTATTTCCAACCAAAGTAGCTGCTGCTGTAGCTAACCCATATGCAGGCATATAAGTGAAGCTCTCAATATTTCCAGCTATCGAATGAGCAGCAAAAGTTTTTGCGCCAATACTTATAATTAAACCAAAATAAAGAACTTGACCTAAGCGCATAACTAGGCGTTCTAGAGTAGCTGGAATAGTAAGGTTAATTAATGACTGATAATTCGATTTTTTAAATATAGTTAAGAAATCTATAGGACTGCTAGATTTTTGAACCCTATTTAACAACAAAATTGTACCCATTAATCGTGAAATCGCAGTACCAATTGCTGTTCCAACCACACCTAATGCTGGAATGGGACCTAAACCGAAAATGAGAATATAGTCTAATATTATATTTCCTATATTTACGACAGCTGTTACCTTCATGGGTGTTTTTGTATCTCCAGTTGCTCTCAAGATGCTGCCTAATACAGTCATGAGGGAGATAAAGACTGAACTTCCGCCGACAATATAAAAGAATTGTTTTGAATACGTTAAAACTTCAGCTGAAGCACCCATAGTCGCTAACAAAGGTTCTCCAAGAAAAAGAGAGCCAAGAGAGAAAACAAGGCCTACACCAGTCGCTAAAACAACCGATTGGTTGGTGACTTTTTGGGATTCTTTTTCTTTATTTGCTCCTAGATATTGAGCAATTAAAGCAGATGAACCCACCCCTAAGGCAATAAAAACAGCTAAATAGACATTTAGTATAGTGTTGGCAACTCCAACAGCGGTTACGGCCAGTAATCCAATTCTAGAAATCATCAGAGTGTCGATAAAACCAACGAGTGTCTGTAAAATGTTTTCAATCGTGGCTGGAATTGCTAAAGAAAGGACTTTATTTTCTTTTAATTTTTTCATGAATGATTAACCTTCCTAAATCATCTTACTGTATTGTTTAATAGCACGACGTAAACTCTCTAGTTCTTTTTCAGTTTGACCGCTCGCAATAGCGTCCCTAAAGGTATGGTCGGCATGAGCTTCCAATAAAATCTGACTAATCTTTTGTAATGCAGATCGTGAAGAGTTCAACTGAACAATCACCTCGTCATAAGGCCGCTCGTCAATAATCATGTTTTTTATCCCGCCAATTTGACCTTCAATACGATTCAGGCGTTTAATTATACTCACTTTGCTGTGATCTGGATGATGTGTCATAAAATGCCTCCTATAGTTCTAATAGGGTATGCCCCTATATCCTATTAGAATTATAGGATTAGGTAATAAAAAAGTCAACCGTTAGTCAGTAATGTCATTGATTAGTCAAATAAATCTATTGCAGTATTAAACCCTGCTTTCTATCGGGTTACACTTTTCATATAAATGGCGATTATTGCGAAATTATGCTCATCAGACATAGCCAAAGACATAATCGCTCAACGTTGTATTTTTCTTCTCCTTTTTATCATAAACGGTGGGTAAAGATACATAGATAATGAGATATCCTTTAAAACTAAAAAGAGACACTTTTCTTTTGAAAAAGTGCCTCTTTTAATTTGTGTCTTAAACGATTGTTTTTGATACGAATTTGAAATTCAATTTGTGTAATAGTTCGAATCCCTTCTCACATCATTTTTCAGTAAGTATTTAGTTAAATGATTATCGTTTACTCCCGCTTTAATAGCTTTGGATAAGTTCGTTCGATAGCGAAACTGCCTAAGGGCGCAGTAATTAAAATAGAAAGTACAGCTACCGTTAAAATGAGTTGTCCACTTTCGAGTCCCATTGCTAAAGGTATACCTCCAATGGCCGCCTGCACAGTTGCTTTAGGAGTATAGCTAATCATAGTAAACAACTTTTCTTTCCTGTTCAATGAAGAAGGGAGTAAGCTGATAAAAACGCCGATCATACGCACAATCAAAGCACCTATTATTAATAAAAGAGCAGGTACACCAGCTCTTAGGGCGTAGGTAATATCAACTGTGGCTCCTACAAGAACGAATAACAAAATTTGTGCTGCTGTCCATAACTTGTTGTATTTATCCGATAATCGGTTTGCTAGTTCGGGGTATAACTGATTAATTGTTAATCCTAAAGCCATAATTGCAAGCAAACCTGAAAAGGAAATGAAACCGACTACCAGCTCTTCAAGTTCCAGCAATAAAAAGGAGAGGCTGAGGAGCATAATGACTTTGGAAGTATCTCTCATATGACAATTACGATAAAATCTTTGAGCTAACCAACCTGTCATTGAACCGATCAAAATTCCCATTAGAATAGCAATAGGGATTTCAATTAAATTAATTGCAGAAAACTCTCCCCCTAAGGCTAAGGATAAAAAAGAAGAAAATAAAACAATCACAAAAACATCATCCATAGAGGCTCCAGCAAGAACTAATTGTGGAACCCGTCTTTCTTGTCCATATCCTTCCTCAATAACACGAAGCATAGACGGAACGATAACTGCAGGAGAAACAGCAGCTAATACAGAGCCCATTACAGCAGATTCCACTAAAGACAAGTCAAACAAGATCGTCCCTAATATCACGACCCCACTAATTTCGAATAAAGCAGGGATAAAACTCATAAAAATAGCGGACGAACCAATTTTCTTCAAATCATCTATTTTTAAAGATAACCCTGCGCGAAACAAAATAATTACTAAAGCCATTTGACGAAGATCAGCAGAAATAGTAAGAATTGAATCATCTATAGCATTAAGTACATAAGGACCTAATATAATTCCCGTAATAATCATCCCGACTAAACTAGGCAATCTCAATCTTTTGAAAAGCCAACCTAAAAACATTCCAACTAACAAAATCAAAGCAATACTGGTTAACATCGTTCTACCTCCATAAGTTTAAATTAAAAAAGCTGATGACTTCTGGATAGAAAACAGTTTTCTATCCAGAAGTCATCAGCTTTTTACAGCGGTTTAGGCTTACGCCAAGGGAGCACTTCATTCCCTGTAGAATCTATTATACAATATTATTTACGAATAGACTATACTCAACAGAGCAAAAAAAATTGAAAACGAGTACTTAAAGCTGAATTTAATGAGACACATAAAAATAATAAAACCCATTTATGCAGAAGAGAAACATAGCAATTAGATATGAATCTAATACAAAAAATCGTAATCTTCTTGTATGCAATCTATTATAACATATTTCTTACTATTTTTATTTATCTCTCTCTGTCTCTTATATAATTATTAAACTTCTCAGTATAGTTACTTGTCACATCTTCAAACATTATAAACTTCTCTTCTGCTCTAGTAACACAAACATCATGTCTGTTTTTTTCCTTCTTCATCAAAATTATAATAAGACGAAAAACTCAACACTTGGTTGAACTCAAGACCCTTAGCACCAAATACGGTCATAACTTTGTGTAAATCGTTAGATTCAATAAAGGCGGAATGGTAGTATGGCTGTTTCAATATTACTAATAATCGTTCAACTTCACTACTCTTTATATTTAAGCCTATTAAATTATCACTTGTTTTTTTATTTCTCGTCAAAGTGCCCTTGTTGGCAGGTTTCGTTTTGGTACTTGCCACCCGCCAGATCCTTATGTCCCGGACTACTATCGAGTTTGGTTCTGGTGATCGCCCCCTCGAGCCCTTGCATCCCGCCTTTATCAAGTTGATTATGAGCCTGCTGTCATCTACATCCTTATTATAGCAAGACCCTCTGTTTTATCCATGCAACTAGGCACACAGACGCTCTTCCTTATTAAGCCAGAGAGAATTGATTCCATCTGTCGATTTCCTTCTCTTAGCTCTAATCTATTATAAGCAATTCTATGTATTGTTTAACGACTGTGATTCATAATTCTCTATCATCCATCGGTTCATGTTGGTAATGGATTGGGCTAAGTGCCCACATTCCATGAACTCCAAGTACTCCACAAAACTTGGAAAGGACTCTTTGCCTTTCTCATTTCCTTCCGAAAATGCTAGATACTGACCCAATAATTTCGAGAAGAACTGTTCAAAAAGAAAGTGGCCCCCTATCGCCTGTGTGGAGAGATAGGTATACCATTTTCGAGCCAACCTAACCTCCTTTCGGCTTAGGAACGAAATGATAGCGTTGGTGACAATTCGGCTGATTTCATGGCTATACTCGGTAGTCGTTCTATAGGCAGGAAATGAACGTGAGACACTACCCATAAAGAAATCTATACTGGAAGAAGGGATTGCTTTCATACAATTATTGAACATTGCCACTTCGTAATGTGTCCACGTCTCTGTTTGCTCCAAATACTGTAGCAAGCCATTGGAGTTTTCATTCAGTGCCCGCTGTGAAGGCGTTCCGGGATCGGCAAAATAAATGGCAATATCGTGCTGATTGCTTAAAGCTCGCCAATTGGAGAATTCTTTCCTTGTCATAGTTCCGCTCACCTCCTGCATTAACTTAGGCAGCGAGGTATTTTTTATTCTAATAACTAGCTTTACCTTGTTTAACTAATTATTAGGCGTAACAAAAAAACATATTAAAAGGCTTTTTTCATAGCACAAACGTCATAACAATATTAAAATATTCATTTATGAATATTTGGTCGGGAGCGTCAATAATTTTGTGTAAATGGTTCTTCCCTACTGTAGATTGTTTCTAATTCTCCATCGGTTGACTCAGCATTTGTTCGAGCTCGCCTTCGGCCTGTTGGAAACCTTTATGACTGCGACCTAGGAATTTTTGGTTGTAAGTATCAA
>NZ_JARBEA010000009.1 GCF_028863945.1 Jeotgalibaca caeni
CAAAACTATATTTGACCATAAAAATACCCCCAAAAATTAGATTTTTTAGGTCTAACTTTTGGGGGTCGGGTCATTTTTGAACTCACTTGCACGTTTTTGGGGTTTTTGGTATAAGTGAGCGAAAATTTTGGCCTCACTTGCACGTTTAGACAAATAAGTGTTGTGCGAGCCTATATTCTATTTCGGGTAGGTGCCCAATTGCACGAGCAGCTACTTGCTCGGCACTCACAGGATTGCCTGCTTCATCTATTACTTTTACGCTGCCTCGCAGAGGTTTGGTGCGCCAACTCGTAGCATAAGCAAACTCTTCCTTTTCTGCCCAAATATACGGAGTCGGCAAAAAACCTGCTGCAAAAATCATGTAAAAACCTTCAGCGGAATAGGGATCGTCTATATGCGTTTCAATTGCATCAATCAGAACGCGAACTTCTTTGAGCAAGGTCTCCGTACGCGTTTTGACGTCTTCATTTTTCCCCATATCTTCTATAAAACCAGCACGTCGCAATCTACGGTACTCTTGGATTGCGTATTGTGTAATTTGGACGCTCTCATTAATGACGGGCGGTGTTGCCAAATGAGCCGCTTCGGAATAACTCACCACATGGACTAGCAGCGGACTCTGTTCGTTATGCGGTTCGATATCATCCATTAAAGCCGAAACCGCAGCAAGCTGGATACGCGCCTGCATAAGGTCTGGGGAAAAGTAATCCAAGCCTGCACGCGGTTGGATCAAAACGCGGAAGGTTTCATCCTCCAGCGTCCGCACCAATTGAACGGCAGCACGAGCCTTTGCCAGATCCTGCACCCCCCATGTATAGCGAGGGGTATTCAGCATAATCTGAAGGATGAATGTTTGGATGCCTGTTTTTTTCGCCAGTTTAGCTGCTAAATAGGCAGACAGTACATAGGTATTGTCATCAGCGCCGCGGAAGGAAAAGTGGTGTGGCGTGTTTGGTTCAAAGGGCTTCCCAGTGGTGGCAATGTATTTGAGAGTCTTGATGTGTGCTTTCAAATTCGTATACACATCATACGGTCCGCGACCATCCATTTTGTTGAACCACCACAACGACAACGCATGCCAGGCCGTATTCAGGTGCTCTTCATAAATTTGTGCCATTTCGGGAATGCGCTTGGTACCGGAATATGTCCGGACCAGCATAGGGCTGGCTGCTTCCGCAATCTGGCGGAATTCTTCAGGACGATTAACAGGTACACCGCCACCATTTGACTGGTCGCCCCACTCTTCACCAAAATTTGACTGCGAGAGCTGGGAGCTCCCAATGGATAGAATATCCAAATACTTCGTATTCGCTAAATGCTTGCACCACTGCAGAAATTCTTCCATATTCTCTTCCCTTGTAGCGCTAGAAGAATAAGGACCCACATGAGCGCGCATCAGTGGCGCAAAATTACTTGTCAGTGTGTGCGCCAATCGTTTCATTACCGTATCGGATTCTGTTCCCATTCCCAAATATCCTGGCCGTTCGACTGGTTTCCAATCCAAATAAGCCTTCTTCTGAATCAACTCGGCACCAAATTTCAGCAACTGTCCATCGTATTTACTGCCCTCTTTCATTTCGTGAGGAATTCGTTCAACCGGAACCCCATACTTCTGCAGCGTTTCTTGCGGTGACTCACTTCCTTGAAAAGTCAGCACATACCCGTTACTTTGTTCGCTGATTTTCTTGCAAGCATTCGGTAGCCCGCCGAAGGAGACCCCATTAATCGGCCCACCTTGAACGGCCAGCATGTGATGCGTTCGCAAGGCGTACATCACATGTCCCACCATAGAAACCGCCACCTCTTCATCCAAACGGTAACTTAATCCAAGGTGAGTAATCTGGTGCTCGTTCAGCCAAGTTACTAGTTTTTCTTGATTTACTGGATAGCGAATCTCATTCAAAATTTGTGAAAGAGCGGGATCGCCCGTCTCTACTTGGTAGCCGCAATCGCGCAACAGTTCGGCTGCTGCATTCACTCCTAATGTGTGTGCATCGAGTGATGGCTTCAACAAGGCAAACGTTTCATTCGGTGTAATGGTCATGGTCATCCTCCTGTTTGTCAAATCAAAATCTTACGCGGCGAAATATTGGTTTGGCCAATCACATCTTGTAAATTCCGCCCTTCTTTGCGAAAGTCAATATCCAACATGGTGGAGGCCAGATCAATAATCAAGCCAATGTGCTTCATTGGCAGTCCTAGTTCCTTTCCGACAGCTTCAAGCGGGACAAGGCCGGTTGGAATATCTTCTGTAACATACCGATGAAACAAGCTAGTAGGCGCAGCAATGAGATCATAAGCGTGATTGTTTTGGATCACATCATACAACGTTTCTCCTGGTACATGATAGGTGCGCTTCATCCATTCCATAGCCGACTCAATGGGATGGCCCAAAAGAGTCGCTACTGCCAGCCGCTCTTGATCCATTTTTTCAATAAATAGGGCTACGGTTGGGCTGATTCCTTGACGGTAATAGTAAAAGTCTACATCCGTCGCTTCCACCCAGCCTGTATTGAATAAAATCGGAGCGCAATGCATGATCATCCCCACATTCCCGATCGATGTTTCAATCATGGAGCTGGCCGGAATAAATTTATCCTGCAAACAAAGAGGCATTTTCCCAATCAACGCTTCATTATTGGTTCCTTCAATCGTTGAAAGGAGCACGTCATTTTTTAATGCATAAACTTCTACCCTGTTCGGAGCTTGTTTGCGGCATGTATACAAAATGGTCTGCGTCTCCGCAATCAAAGGATTGATACCAGCATTGACTTGCTTCATTTCATGGCGAAATTCCAACGCGCCAAATGTGCGGCCAGGGTTCAATATAATAATCGGCTCCGTTGTCAAAACCGCACCCATCTGCTGGGCTAATAATTTATGTGAGAATGCAGGAGTTGTTACAAAAACGATTGCTGGGTTTGCTAACGCTTCTGCTAAGTCATCGGTCACGTGGGCAATCACCGCAGCCCCTTCTATACTGCCAGAGCAATGGATGATTGGTTGGTCGATCAATGGTTCTATATGTGCTCTTGTACGGTTCCATAACGTCACTTCATCGCCGTGAAGTGACAAATGCGCTGCCATTGCTAATCCAGAATTACCCGCACCAATAACGGTGATTCTCATTCCGCTCACCGACCCTTTCTGCTTGACCTGTTGACAAGTTTTTGATAACGTTTTCATATTTATTATAAGCCTTTAGGGGACGTTCTACAAGATGGTGTCCCTTTTTATTTAGGCATACAAAAAAGCTGAGACCGAAGTCCCAGCTCTCCTATCCTTCTTAATGATCGACTTCTAAGACCTCGCCAGTTTCTGCATGAATCGTTACATCTTGGTCATCGGTTCCCCCGAATTCGATGTCATACTCTGGACGGTCTTGGTCATCTTCGACACTCAAATTCCAGCCTTCAAACGTTGCATCTTCCGCCACTTCCTGACGAGCTGTTTCCACAGCTTCTTCTGGGTCAATCAAATGATCGAAGGTTAGATAGCTTTCATCGTTATCTGTATCGTCTTCCTCGGTTCTCAGAACTTCCCCGTTCATGGCATCTATTTCCATTTCGTACTCACGGTTTTCAAAAACCCCAGTAATTTCATAGGTCCAATTTGAACGGTCGGAATCAAAGTCCACTTGTTCAATCTGCGCATCTGGATACTCTGCCCAGTACACATCTAGTGCCTCTGTCATTGGAATCGTATCCGCAATCGAATCAGTCGTTGTCATGGATGCCGTTTCCGAAGTTTGGCTCTCTGTCATTAACGTTTCACTGGTTGCTTCCTCCGTTGTCGGCGTCTCAGTCGTTCCAGTGTCACCACAAGCGGCCAACGTTACTGCTGCCAGTCCTGTTAAGCTCATCACTTTCCAGTTTTTCATCATGGTCCTCACCTTCTCTTTCTTTCTGATACGTTTAACCTAACGAAAATATTTCTGGATTACAAACATTGTGTATCCCGTCCTAAAATTTGATATACTGATAAAAAAGGTAGAGGAAGAAGGATAAAAATGACTCAAGCGTTAATCGTCTATGCGAGTTTGACCGGAAATACAGAGGAGATTGCGGAAATTACAGCAGAATATTTAGAGGCTGCCGGAGTAGATGTCGACATTGTGGAATGTGTGCAAGCCGACCCAGCGGACTTCGAAGATTATGATTACTGTATCGTTGCTAGCTATACCTATGGAGTCGACGGTGATTTGCCGGACGAGATTGTTGATTTTTACGAAGAATTAGAAGAAATCGACTTAACTGGGAAGGTATACGGTGTAGTCGGTTCTGGCGATACATTCTACGAGCAGTTCTGTACGGCAGTCGATGATTTTGAACAACAATTTGCCAAAACCGGAGCCACAAAAGGAGCTTCCGGTGTCAAAGTGGATTTGAATGCAGAAGAAGAAGACATCGAAAACATCAAAGTATTTGTCAAAAAAATGGTAGAAACACACGAATCAATGATTGGCTGATAAAATGAGGCGGTGGTCTATATGGATGTACCTGTTAACTTGGCGGAGCAAAGGGGTATGCCAATGGATTTAGGTATGGAATACGAAATTCTATTGCTGCAAATTGGTTCACTCACGAGAAAGCGATTTGCGGCTGAACAAACAGTGAAGGAACATGAGGCCCAACTAGATGAGGTGCTGTCACGTGTAGAGAAGAAAAGCGACTATTTAGAACGGCTCCAAAAGGAATCCTTTTCTAATACAGTCATGAAATTATTCGGTACGTATGAAGACGTACTAAACCGTGAATCCGAAGAAACCTTACGGGCAAAGCTCGAGTTCGACAAAGCATATGCATTGAAAGTAGCCGCCCAACGGAAACTAATTGACCTCGATGAAGAAATGGAAGAAAAGAAAAATCGCATGCGGAGTGTCAAGGAACATCTTTTGCGCCGCAATCCGGAACTGGAAAACGTAGTCTCCGAGCGCGACCAAGTATTGGTTCAATTGCAGTATGAATACGTCCAGACAGTTGAAGCCGAAGAAGCGGCCTACCAGTTACTAGAATCCATTGGTGATATCTTGGTTACCTTGGATTCTTCTGAAGCCATTTCTGGATGGGATAAGATTATGGAGATTGATGTTCTATTGAACTTCATGAAACGCGATCAGTTGGATGCAGCCGAAGCTCGATTATTGGACTTGGAACGAAAAGTACAAGCATTCGAGCGCGAACTCCATGACTTGCATTACATCTACGAGAACCAATACGCTGAAGTTACAGCTGCCCGCCCTGCCATTGAAGCCTTTATTACTGACTTATTTTCTGACTGGTCAACGAAAAAGACCATCGAGAAAAATTTACAGCAGCTGAAAGCTCTCGAGCAGAACGTTTTGACCGTGATGGAATTGTTGATTACACAGAAACGGGATCTAGAGAAAGAGTACTTAAAAATGGTTCAAACTGACCCTTCCTAGTCCTTTTATTTTTTTCAATCTGTGCTATAATAGGGTTACTGCTCTAGCAGCAGTGACATAATTAAATCCCCCCAGATTTAATTGTGGTCCTTCAGCTTCGGCTGGAGGATTTTTTGCTATAATAGGCATTAGGAATAAAATATAACCGTAAAGGAGCTTTCATCATATGGTATTACCAAACTTTGAAGAGAATTTACAGAAATATGCCCGTTTACTCATTTCAAAAGGAATTAACGTGCAACCCGGCCACACCGTGATCATCAACATTGATGTTGATCAAGCACCCCTAGCTCGCCTATTAACAAAAGAAGCATACGCATTAGGTGCCGAGGAAGTAATCGTGAAGTGGGCAGACGACATCGTTACCCGCGAAAAATATTTACACACTCCGGAAGAACGGTTAACCGATATTCCACAATACAGAATCGACGAATCCAATGACCTGATCGAACGGAAAGCAAGCCGCTTGTCGGTTCGTTCCTCCGATCCAGATGCATTGAATGGCGTTGACAGCAAGAAGTTGGCTGCCGTTATGAAAGCTTCCAGCAAAGCCTTGATGGCACAACGCATCGCTACACAAGCAAATAAAGTTTCTTGGACGGTTGCAGCCGCTTCTGGTGCAGCATGGGCCGCAAAAGTATTCCCTGATTTGGCTACTGAAGAAGAGCAAGTAGACGCACTATGGAATGAAATCTTCAAAACTTGTCGCGTTTATGAAGCAGACCCAGTCCAAGCATGGGATGAGCACGAAGCTCGCCTACGTTCAAAAGCTGACGTATTAAATAACGAACAATTCACAGCGCTACATTACACAACTCCAGAAGGTACAGACTTAACAGTCGGTATGCCTGAAAACCATATCTGGGATTCAGCTGGTGCCGTAAATGCACAAGGTGAAGTTTTCGTTGCAAACATGCCAACGGAAGAAGTTTTCTCTGCCCCAGATGGCCGTCGCATTGATGGCGTTGTAAAATCAACCAAGCCACTTAGCTACAGCGGAAACATTATTGAAGGAATGACGTTTACCTTTAAGGATGGTGCTGTTGTTGAAGTCACTGCTGAAAAAGGCGAAGAAGTTCTGAAACCACTTGTTGAAGAAAACGAAGGAGCTCGCAGCTTGGGTGAAGTAGCCCTTGTACCGCATCAATCCCCTATTTCTCAATCAGGACTTGTCTTCTTCAATACCTTGTTTGACGAGAACGCATCCAACCACTTGGCTTTGGGTTCTGCTTATGCCTTCAGTATCGAAGGCGGAACAGAAATGTCCCAAGAAGAGTTGGCTGAACGCGGCTTGAACCGTTCAAACGTGCACGTTGACTTTATGATTGGTTCTGAAACCATGAATATTGACGGAATCCGCGCTGACGGAAGCCGGATGCCAATCTTCCGTAACGGAGACTGGGCATTTTAATCATTTGAAGGAAGGAGGTGGGAGCAAAAGTCCCCACCTCCTTCCTTTTTACTATTTATCGTTGCGATAGCTTCCCTACTTTCCAGCCTATCACAACGCAAGGACTCGTTCCGTTGCGATAGCGGAGTCCATTCTCCTCCTAACGCAACGATAACGACTTTATCGTTGTGGTAGCGAAACTTCTTACTGCTCTATCGCAACGAAAGATTAATGACGACCACTTTCGAATTCATAAGGCTATTTTAGTTTCAGGCGGATGTAAGCAGGAAGCCCGATTTTGCCTTCATAATGAAAGTATACCGAAAAAAATAGCTTTCGCCACCAAAGGTCGAAAGCTATTCTCCTGATTTTTTTCTATGCTTCTCAAAAATTCTGCTCCAGCCGGTTGCGTTCATAAAGAGAAAGGTGGGTTGGATATGATTCTAAAAGGAAGATGGGAGGTCTTCTTTGATCCGAATGCTTCATCAGCTGGAGTGAACTTTTTAAGTCGGAGTCCAAAATGGGGTGTTGGTTCCCTTTTTGTGCCCCCTACTATATAAGTCCGTAATTTATCGCGATTTCCTTTTTTAATTTTAAGTTTTTTCAAAGTTTTTTTATTTCTACTGATGGTTGCGTTATAATGAAGATAATTATGGGACGGAAAGTTGGGTGAATGAGCGTGGAGAAAAAGTCGGCTAGAGAAGCCCTCGAAAACATGAAGCCAGATCCGGAAAATGAATCCCCTCGTCGTAGTTGGATGTATATTTTTATCGCCGTCTTGGTTATTTTCGGTGTGACCTTCGTTTTTCAGGAAATGAACGATGTGCCCGTCGAAACAATCGACCCTCATAGCTTCGAGCAGTTGAAAGATCAAGTACGAGATTTGAATCAAGAACTTGATTCCTTAAAGCAGCAAAACGAAGCATTGGAACAACGAATAGAAGATTTAGAGTCTTAAAAGGGAGCATATTTTGCTCCTTTTTTATTCATACAAGCTAGACAACGCAAGCATTTCATGAAATAATGGTTTTGCTTTGTTCCCGTAGTTTAACGGACAGAACAATCGTTTCCTAAACGATCAATGGTGGTTCGATTCCGCCCGGGAACGTAGATAAGAAGCCGAGGCTGGACAATTGTCCTAGCCTCTTTTTTATCACGCAAGCACACCACTTAAAACTTCAATGATGTACGTTACACCAACGACAAAGATATAGAACACATAAATAAAAACAGCTAGTACATAAAGGATCGGAAGAATTTTTATTTTTTTCTTTTCACTACTGAAAAAGTATCCTACTCCTGCATAACTAAGAATGATTATGACAATAAACGCAATCGCCGTAAACATTCCTACAAAATTAGAATCGTAAAAAATATGACTTGTAACAGACGTTCCATAAAACAAATCCTGTATCCCCTGTTCGGCTGTATACCAATCAAATGCAATTCCAGCAAGGAGGAGAAGTGCACAAAAAGCAATCAATAGAATCACTTTTCCTTTTTTCATCTGAATCATCCTCCCAAAAGTAACTTCAAACGTAAATAAAGGATAGCATATTCTTCCTTCCGAGGCCTTTTATTTGACCAATCTCCCTCTCACCTTGTATTCTTAACCCTTAGTAAAATTGAAAGAGAGGCAAGAAACGATATGTTACAGATTGATCCTTTTGCGAATGCAATGCAAATTACAGTAGCAGATGAAAATAATTTATTTTTAGTAAAAGAAGACGATGGATTTATTTTAATTGATACGGCCGTTGATGCGCCGGAAATTGATGATATTATTGGGATGATTGAGAACTCTGAACTGCCTCTAAAGGCAATTGTAATTACTCATAGCCACGACGACCATTTAGGTGGCTTAGTGAAGTTTAAGGAAGCATTCTCGGAAACGCCTCTCCTTTTCTCGCGCCGTGAATATGAATTAGTATTGAAAACAGAATTGTTAGCAAGCGACAAACAAGTTCCTTTAAAAGAAGGGATTCCTGATTCATTGCCATATGAACCTGATTTCTTATTGGAAGAAGGGGATAAAGTTGGTGAGTTGGAGGTGTTGTTCACGCCTGGCCACACTCCTGGCCATATTACACTGTTCCATCCCTTCCACCGCTATTTATTGGTGGGTGATGTGATGCAGACGCTTGGAGGGGCAGCGATTTGCGGCGTACACCGTGATGCCTTCCCGAAACCTGCCCGCTTGAATTGGGATTTGGCACAAAGTATTGATGTCGTTCATCGCTTCCTGACGCTTGAACCAATGTTTATCGGAACCGGTCACGGCGATGTGATGCGCAACGCAATGGAGGTCCTTCCAGAAACCATCGAAGAAGCAAACCTTGTTCTTGCCGTAACAAAATAAAATACACACCAAAACAGCCGTTTCTCCAAGAAGAGACGGCTGTTTTGGTTTATCATACCTGGTTTGTTTAGGCTTCCTGAAATCCTTACTCGCTGACCATTAGAAAGCGGGGCAATAAAATAAGCGGGAAGATGAATTGGTGTTTTTGTATTCAATTGGTGTGGGAGGAGCCAGCTTCAATAAAGGTTCAAGTTCTTAGTTTTCGACAAGTGAATCAAGCAACAGAACATCCGGTACCCTCCATTTTACAAAAGTATAAACTATTGTTTATACTTTTAAGCCAACTTCGCTTATGTCCCTATTATACAACCAAAAGAAATAATCTGGCAACACTCTTTTTCTTGTAAAAAAATCGCCCTTTTATCCTTTTATTATATCTTTATTGTTATACCACACTCGATTATCTTGATTTTAAGCCTTTCTAAAATGAAAATATCAAATTGAAAAGATTAAAATTTCATAAAAAATACACACATGTTTAACTATATATTACAAAAAAACAATAAAATTATTTTTTTCCGCACAAAAAAAGGAGGAAATGATCCTCCTTCTCCTGTATTTATGCTCTTTCCATCCACAGTCATTTGTGAACAGTGTTTTACAAGAAAGAACTCTTTAGAAACTTCTATTTGTCTTTTATTATTAACAACTAGAAAGTTATATTCCTCATGAATATTAAACTTTTGTTTCTTATTGGACGGTAACTTTGTCTGTCCATGGAGATGCTGATTCAGCAACTGCCACGTTCAAGTCTTCCATATTCTTGCGTCCTACTGTTTGAAGCCACTCTTGAGCTGCTTCTTTCCCATCACGGGCGAAAATCGCTACGGAATCTTTCCAAGTTGCACGGCCACATAGTACGCCGTTGAAGGTTGATCCTGCTTCTTTAGCGAAACGCACGGTGTCTTGGAACAATTCTGCAGAAACACCAGCACTTAAGAAAATAAATGGCAAGTGAGTCGCTTCTGATTGTTCACGGAAGTACTGCAACGCTTCTTCACGTGTATGGACTACTTCCCCGTCTCCAGCGAATCCTTCTACATAATTCATGTTTACAGGAACTTCCATCTTCAATACATCCACAGCGTAACGCTCGTCGGAGAAGACTTTCATTGATTCGTTTACTTTATGTGGTTTCACTTTTGCGTACTTCGCAGATTTCACATCATCGTCTGTTGCATCGTACGTTACGATTTCTAGGAAGAATGGAATGTCTTCCCCTTTACATTCAGACCCTACCCGTTCAACGAACGCATGCTTTTGATCGTTGATTGCTTCGTCTTCATCCACATCATAGTACAGTAAAATTTTCACCGCATCGGCGCCCATTTCCTTGATTCGTTTCGCTGACCAAATTGGTAACAAGTCTGGCAAACGACCAACTTCTGTAGCATCATATCCTGTTTTTTCATAAGAAATCAACAGCCCTGCGTCTTCATGGCGTAATTCAGCAGCAGGAATTCCATACTCAGGATCCAATAAAATTGCAGTTGCATATTGTGTCAACCCTTCAGAAATTTCTTTCTTGAAGTTGATGATGCCTTCGTCCCCTACTTCTTTTGAACTATTGGCAGCAATCATTTTTTTCAATGATCCGCGTTGGTCGATGGCTAAGGCATTGATCCGGTTTTCTTTATCAGACAATTTTTGTAAGTACGCATACTTATTCGGTGTTAATTTTAACATGTAATCAAACTCCTTCTTTAACTATAGTGACCGATACTTTCTCAAAATATTCATCGAACAGGACTGGATTAACGGAACCGGTAGCTTGTTCCATCGTATTCAACATCCCTGTTGTCATTGCTGTTTTCAGCAATTCTTCTGGTGACAGTTGTTGTGCAAGTCCTTTGGCAATTCCTGCTACGGTTGCATCTCCTGAACCCACTGGATTAACGACAGTAATGGCCGGAATCTGGACGCGATAATAGTCAGTGCCATGTTTGGCAAAAGCTCCTGCGCCGCCCATCGAGATGATGAGCCATTCTATTTGCTGATAGCGTTTGGATTCAAGGATTTCCTTCCACTCAAGCGGATTGTGTGAGAGCTCTTGCTTCTCGAGTGCACTCAGTTCGTCCCGATTAGGCTTCAACGCCGCAATGCGGAGTGTTGGATCCGCCAATACAGCTTCCAACGTAGGTCCCGATGTATCCAGAACGACTGGGATTTCCTTTTGATTGGCAATCTGAATCATTTGCTTATAAATAGCAGGTGTGAGCCCTTTCGGTAAGCTACCTGAAATCGTCAGCACCTTGACCGGTTCTTCATCCAAGAGCTTCTTGAAATGTGCCAGAAAACCTTCTGCTTCTTGTGGCGAGATTGTCGGACCCGACTCAAGAATCTCGGTTTGTTTCCCCTCATGCAAAATGGCGATACAGTTGCGCGATTCTTGTTCAATTTGATAGAAACGATGTCTAATTCCTTGTTCGGTTAACTGGCGAGTAATGTACCCCCCAATTGTACCACCAAGAATGCCAGTCGCCATCACCTCAAGACTCAAGTCATGCGCTACACGGGTCACATTCAACCCTTTTCCGCCCGCTGTTTTACTTACATCAGCAACGCGGTTCACATCGTCCAAGTGGAATTGTTCCAATTGATAGCCGATGTCGACCGACGGATTCATGGTGACCGTTAAAATCATTGACAGCCATCCTCCTCTTTCTGATAAAAAGCGAGCGGCCCTACAAACTGCGCAATGAGCAGACGCCGAAACCCCATTTCTGTCTCGTGTTGACATTGTTTAGTTTGTAGAGCCGTAACGCTTCATCACCTTCTATATTTTACCAAATGGACGGCCATAGACCGAACCCTGAGCCGACTAATCCAAGAATCAGCAGGAAGCCGATTGCTTTGAGCGGGCTCCAGTTGCGTCTTACAAACATAAAGTAAATGAACAGAGTCAGAGTCAAAGGAATCAATTGTGGCAAAATACCATTTAGAATTTCTTGAATGTTGATGGTAACAGGCACTTCATCGAATTCGTTATAGGTAATCGAATAGTTGCCGTTTTGCAATTCTCGGATGCTTGCTCCTTCTTGGAGTTGTGGCTCACCGGTTTCAGGATTGTTGATCACTTCTCCTGTTTCTTCATCTGTTGCATAAAGGAATTCCGCATATTCTGGAATCGTATCTTCTGTCACAATCGTAGAAATTTCTACTGGCGAGAAGGTTGTTCCGTTTGGAATCTCAACATTTAATGAAGTAGCGCCATATAAACTGGTCAGAGCACCTACTACGAAAATCCCCAAAATACTTGCCGCACGTGTAAACTCTTTTGCATTCGCAGTCAAAACGCCAATGGCTTCCGTTCCAAGACGATAAGACCAATGCATCAAGAAGTAACGAATCAAGAACTGTGCAGCATTGAAAATCAGCAAGAAGATAAATGGTGCAGCAATGTTACCGGTTAGAGCCATGTTCGATGTAATCCCAGCCGTAATCGGTACAAGAGTGAACCAGAACAAAGCATCTCCGATTCCGCCAAGTGGTCCCATTGCAGCAACACGAACCGCACGAATGGTTGGAATATCTGCCTTGTTTTGTTCAAGTGAAAGTACAATCCCCATTACAAACGTTACCAAGAATGGGTGCGTATTGAAGAACTCAAGGTTATGCGACATGGATGCAGATAAATCTTCATCATCCGTATGAATTTTCTCTAAACCAGGAAGAATACCGTACAACCAGCCGGCTGCTTGCATCCGCTCATAGTTAAAGGAAGCTTGCAAAAAGAGGGAGCGCCAAACCATTTTGTTTAAGGTCTTTTTATCTAATTGACCTGCTGGAGTTTGATTTTTATAAAAATCAGGGACATTATATGCCATCTTCGTAGTCACCTCCGTCTACAACATTACCAACTGAAGCTGTTCTGAACTTCGTTTGCACTTGGAAATCCCAATATGCAAAGGCAAAACCAATAAAGGCAAGAAGTAGTAATGCAGAGCCTGATAAGCCTTCGATACCGGCCACAATGTTCGCCAAGGCAAATCCCATGAAGTAGAAGCCCCACATTTCGCGAGAAACCATTACTTTTAATAGAATTGCAAACCCGACGTAGCGCATCATTCCCCCTGCAGCGCTTAATCCACTCATCAACCATGCTGGGATATTATCCACAACTGTTTGTCCGAATGTAGCTCCGCCAATGAAGAATAACGTTACAACTAATCCAAATGCTGTTCCTATCGCAGCCATCGTCAAGTAGTTCAAAGTAGCAATCTTTTTCGGTGCTGCTTCTTGTGCTGCTTTGTCTGCGTAGGCCATTACTGGCGAAGTAAGTGTGAAGATCAACGTAACTGCGTATTGTCCAAGCAACGAGAATGGTACTGCTGTAGCAACGGCTACTGTTGGCTCTAATTGAAGCGTAATTGCTAGGACCGTTGCCATAATTCCACCAATAACTGCGTTTGGCGGTTGTGCTCCACCGACCGGCATATTCCCGATCGTCATTAATTGATAGGTACCCCCTACAATTAAACCAGTCGTCATATCACCTAAAATTGCTCCAATCACGGGGCCCATTACAATCGGCTGGTACAAAGATTCCAAGAAACTAAATTGGTCGATTGCAGCAATAAAGGTAACGATAAATACAAGGATGACTTGAAGGATATTAACATCCATTGCTTCTTTCTCCTCTCAATTCGTGTTAAATGCTATTTGAATAATTTGGAGACCTCTTCTGCAGGCATGGAAGGAACGCGTCTAATTTCTAGCTCGACACCTTTGTCCCGCAGACTTTCGAAAGCTGCAACATCGGTCTCGTCAACCGCTACGGAAGTGGCCACTTGTCTTTTACCTTCAGACATGTGCATATTTCCGATGTTGACTTTCTTAATAGGTACACCTCCTTCTACTAAAGTTAAAACGTCAGCAGGAGATTCACAAATAATGAAAATCTTCTGACGGTCGGCTGCTTTGTGAATAATCTCAATCGTCTTCTCTAGCGTGAAGTAGCGTGTGGCAACGCCGTTTGGTGCGGCCATGTCCATCAGGCTTTGTCGCATTTTGTTTCCTGCAACTTCATCGTTAGCCACTAAAATCAAGTTGGCTCCAAGAGAAGAGTTCCACTGTGTGGCAACTTGTCCATGGATGAGACGATTGTCAATTCGAGTAAGTAAGATATTTGGCATATAAATCCTTCCTTTCTATCGGGGTTGTTTTTTAACAATTTCAGAGATTGCATAGCGAGAAACCGTCATGGTGGCACCAGACTTCACTTGAATATCGACTGTTTCTTCTCCTACTTGTTGAATCGTACCGTAGATTCCATTGCTAAAGACAACCATTTGTCCTTTTGCTAAGGACGTATGTAAATTTTCAAAGTGTGTTTTCCGCTTTTTCATTCCCTTTGCGCTGACAAAGTAATAGATGACGATGATCAAAAAGAGCATCACAAGGAGTACAATGGAAGTCGCCAGGATGATGGACCATAAACTAGTTTCCATTAAATCCCCTCCGCGTCTTCATCCAATTCGTCTGGCTCATTCGATAAATCCAATACGACGTGTTGTACGCCTTCGATTCCAACGGCAACCGAGCGCTCTGCTAAAGCCTTTACATCTGTTTCCATCAAGCGCATCATGCTTGATTCAATCAACATTGGTAAGTTTGTTCCCGTGATAACTTCGACATTTTCATAATTCACCGCTTGGGTCATCGCAGTCCGGAATGGTGTCCCACCAAGTAGATCAGTGAAAACAAGAACGCCCTCTGTTTCTGCTAAAAGTGCATCTAAAGTAAGTCGAATATTTTCTTCATAGGCTTCCAAGGAATCTCCATCTTGGAAAGCGATGACTTGAAAATGTTCTTGTGTGCCGGCAATCATGTGAAGCGCCTTGGTTAGTCCAGGCGCAAATTCCCCATGGCCGGTTATCAAACAACCGATCATTCTTATTCCTCCTTTCCTTTTTGGTACACAACCGTACCATTTAGATACGTTTCTTCAAGTTGTAGCTTCTCATCTAGAACAATAAAGTCTGCCGCATATCCATTTTTAATTTGACCACACACATCGTCAATACCGACGCTCTGCGCTGGTACCAAAGATGCCATTTTGATTGCTTCTTCTGGTGTCGCAATGCCCCATTCAACAATGTTCTGTACAGCCGTAATGAGTTCCAATACGCTTCCTGCCAGACTGCCGTTTGATTTCAGGCGAGCTGCACCATCTTTAATTAAGACTTCAAATTCACCTAAACGTGATTCACCGTCTCCAATGCCGCCACCCCGCATGCAATCCGTAACCAACATCGTCTTGTCACGTCCATGTGCATCCATTACGATACCAGCAGATACAGGATGAACATGGTGTCCGTCACAGATCAATTCAGAGAAAGCATCTTTCAAACTCATTGCTGCTCCTACTACACCTGGTTCGCGGTGATGCAATCCGCGCATACCGTTAAAGGTATGTACGAAAATGTTCGCGCCATGTTCAACCGCTGCTTTACACTCTTCATAGGTTGCTTCCGTATGGGCAATCGCTGTGTGGATGTTTTCTTTCGTCGCATATTCAATAAATTCTAAGGAGCCTTCTCGCTCTGGCGCAATTGCAATTTTCTTGACGGTTCCTTTTGCAAGCTCTTGCCATTTTGCCAATTTCTCAATCGAAGGGTCGCCCATATATTTTGGATTTTGCGCTCCTTTGTAAACTTCACTGAAAAACGGACCTTCAAGGAAGATCCCTTGAATTTTCGCACCCTTTACCTGATCAGCGTTCTCCCCAATTAGGGCACAAACTGCATCTAATTCTTCAGTTGAAGCAGTAAGCGTCGTGGGCAGGAAGGAAGTTACTCCTGTCGATAAAATTCCTTCAGCAATGACATTCAATGCTTGCACATCGTTGTCCATCACATCGTAGCCCTTGAATCCATGGATATGGGTATCGACTAAACCGGGAGCAATCTGTTTGCTAGAATAATCGAGAATGTCTCCATCCGTTGGCTTCTCCGTAGTGAAGGCGCCAAAAATGCCTTCTGAAATAGTGAGGTAGCCGGGACCGACTGTGCCTTCCGGTAAGTAAAAAACATCTGCATATACGTATTGTTTCATTTCATTCACTTCTTTTCTTCTAGATTACTTCTATAAGTTGTCGTGGATAATTACACCTTTTACCACACGATTCACTGTTCCCGTTGGACTTGGGGTATCTGGTTTATTTTCTACTTTCAGTGCAGTCAGCAACGATACAACTTGCCCAAACATGGTGTACGGCAAGGCTAGGTAGCCATCCGGAACCGTTTGATATGCTTGGCTGAAGGTAAAGCTTTCTCCCTCGTAATTGGTTTCTTGTTCTACTGAAATGCTGCATACCGTATTGGCAATTTGATCGCCTGCCAGTTCTTTCACCATATCAATGTCATATTGGCGTGTGTAACGGTCGTTGGAGACGAACAAGAAAGCAAGAGAACGTTCATCGATAAAGGATTTTGGACCGTGACGGAACCCAAGTGAACTGTCGAAGGCTGTCGCTATCTTCCCAGCAGTTAGTTCCAAGATTTTTAATTGTACTTCACGGGCAATTCCAGCAAGTGGACCAGATCCTAAGTAAATCACTCGGTTGAAATCACGATCTACAATGGTTTGGACTTCCGCTTCTCTTCCAAGCACGTCTTGTCCCATTTCGATGATTTGATTCACATAAGCAGCCTTTTCTTCCATCGCCGCTTCATCAAAGACCAACAACGCTGTCAACGTCATACAAGTAAAGCTTCCTGTCATCGCAAAACCTTGGTCATTCGAGCGTTCCGGCATCATGAGAAGCAAGTTGTCTTCATCGCCTGCTGCCTTTTGCGCTAGTTTTCCTTCTGGTGCACACGTGATCGTGATTTGATAAAAATCATTCGTCAGTTGCTTTCCAAGTTGAACGCTGGCAACACTCTCTGGGCTATTTCCACTGCGGGCAAACGATACTAAGATTGTAGGAATGTCTTTTTTGAAGTAGCTCTTTGGATTTGAAACAATATTTGTCGTTGGTACAGTTTGGAAATCAAAGGCCGATTCATCGCCCACTTCTTTCAAATATGGCAACACGGTATCTCCTACATAAGCAGAACTTCCTGCCCCCGTAAAAATAACGCGCAAACGATTGTGTTTGTCTTTGAGTCTTTTTAGAAACTGTTGGATCCGATCCGATTCTGTTTGATAATAGTCAAATGCTTCTTGCCATAATTCTGGCTGCTGCTTGATTTCACGGACGGTAATTTCTGCTCCCAACTGATTCAATTCTTCCTTTGAAGCTTGAAACATGGATAAATTCCCCCTTTTATTTGTTGAAATGTCTCATTTTGTATACAAACTGGTCTCCACGAGCAACGCTGATGGTATATTCAATTACTTTATTATCTTGGTTATAAGTCGTTCGGAAGATCCGCAAACATGCAGATCCCGACGGCACACTCAAACGCTTGGCTTCTTTCTCTTGGACAACCGAAGCGAAAAATTCCTCATCGGCATATTTAATCTCTTGTTGATAGAGATTGAACACCTCGTAGAGCGCGATGTTTTCTAATTGATCGATTGTCAAAGCAGGAATCAGGTTTGCAGGAATAAAGGTTGTCTCATACATCATTTTCATGCCATCCGCAGAACGCAGGCGTTTCAATTTATAAACTTCTTCACCGGCAGGAACGCCTAAGTTTTCTGCAATATAGGGAATCGCTTGTACCACCTCCAAGGAAAGAATGTCGGTTTGCGGTTTTTTCCCCAGTTGCTTCATTTGTTCCGTAAAGCTGTAGTACTCGGATAAATTCTTCATCTCTTTCCATAAGCCTGAAACAAACGTCCCTTTGCCATGCCGCTTATAAATGAAGCCCATTTCTTCCAACTCATCGAGCGCAGCTCGAACAGTGGTACGGCTGACATCAAACTTTTCGCATATCTCCCGTTCCGAGAGCATCTTCTCATCTACTGATAACGAAGTCTTAATATAATCCATTAGTACGGTTATTAATTGGTTATATAAAGGAACGGAACTATTTTTCTTTAACAACCTCCCCACCTCTTCCTATCGTCCGACTGTGCTGGTCATAACTTGTCATTACCAGTTCATATTCATCATAATGGTTTCGCTTTCAGTTGTCAATAGGATTGATTATCACAACATATTGTCTAGGATGCTTTTTCCACTTTCATTGCGCCGAAACCTGATATCAATGACTCTTCTTAGAAAACGAATTGAAAAAATATTGTTGGTTGGTTTTTTCTATGCTACCTTTCACCATCAAAAAAAGACAATGCCTTTACCAGTTTCGGTAAAAACATTGCCTGCTTTTCTTATAAAATCGTATCGCCTTCGCCGTACGCACTTCTGCCTGCTTCGATAATGGCTTGGTTGGAAGAGTCTCCGTTATAGATCGAGTTCTTCACGAGCACATAGTCACATTTCCGAATGGCTGTAATATCGCGTCCACCTGCGTAAGAAATAGAAGATTGTAAATCTTGTTGCATTTCTAGCAAAGTATCTGCTAATTTACCACGGTATGGAGTCAGGATTTTCTTCCCTTCCACATTTTTACGCTCGCCTTTTTGGTATTCAGACGCGCTGCCGAAGTATTCTTTATATTTTTGTCCATTGATTTCTTTGATTTGGCCTGGAGATTCTTCATGCCCTGCAAACAAGGAACCGATCATCACCATCGTTGCGCCGAAGCGAATTGATTTTGCGATGTCTCCGTTTGTACGCACGCCGCCGTCTGCAATCATCGGCTTACGAGCTGCTTTCGAGCACCAGCTTACTGCTGCTAACTGCCAGCCACCTGTTCCAAAACCAGTTTTGATTTTAGTCGTACATACTTTACCTGGTCCGATTCCAACTTTCGTAGCATCAGCTCCAGCATTTTCCAATTCACGTACCCCTTCCGGTGTGCCGACATTACCGGCGATTAGGAAAGTAGAAGGCATAACCTTTTTCACGTGTTGGATCATTTTAATTACTTGGTCCGAATGGCCGTGTGCAACGTCGATGGTCGTGTACTCTGGAATCGCATTTTGATCTACTAATTCTTGTACAAAGTCAAACTCTGCTGCTTTGATTCCAAGGCTAATAGAAGCAAACAAACCTTTTTCCTGCATTCTTTTGATAAAAGGCAAACGAGCCGCTTCATCAAAGCGATGCATAATATAGAAGTAACCTTCAGCTGCCAGCTTCTCTGCTAGCTCCTCATCAAGAATCGTCTGCATGTTCGCTGGAACAACAGGCATCTTAAAGGTGCGTCCACCAAATTCCACAGAGGTGTCGCATTCTGAACGGCTTTGCACGATACTCTTGTTTGGTATCAGCTGTACGTCTTCGTAATCGAATATTTTCATTTTTGATAATCCCTTTCTGTTAGTGCACCATTTTGGCTTTACACAGATGTCAGAACACGAACATTAGAAGGTGTTTCGCCTCCGAACGTCCTGCCCTCGTAGTACTTTACACTATCTCGTCTTGTTTGTCAAAAATCAGTTCATTCTTTACACAGCGAACGTAAGTTCTTATAATGAAGGCAAAGGGGGTGGCATAGGTGTACCGAAAAGGTGACGATGTTTATTACACACCTGATGAATTGGGTTACCAAGATAGAGGAATGGTGAAATGGCAAGGGTTTATTTTATCAGATCACAACGAATTGATGGAGGAATATGCGACAGAAAACCGCTATGTCCCGCCCAAGCCGTACCAATCTTTGGAGAAACGAGCAGAACTAGTAGCGGGTGCCTTTACTACGAAGCGGAAAGTAGCTATTCAACTGGATTACATCGAGAATGGTTCCTACTCAAAGGAACAACAAGGAAGCGTGCGACACGTGGAGGGAGGCAGAATCTGGTTTGAAACAGCGGATGGCATGCGTCTCATCGACATGGAACAAATCCGTCATGTTTCTTTTTTAGATTCAACAAAATGGTATTTCTCAGACGATTAGTTAAATTTTACTAATTATTTTACTTTTCTTTTACTTTCTTGTTGAGATTTTCTATTTGTGCGCTTACAATAGAGAAAAATAGACAGAGTAAGGAGCAACTTTTATGAACCCATTTGAAATGTTATCACCCGCTTTCCAAGAAACTTTTGGTACTTCCCCGACTCACGCGTTTTTCTCTCCAGGCCGCATCAATCTAATCGGTGAGCACACCGACTATAACGGCGGTCATGTTTTCCCTGCTACCATCACATTAGGTACGTATGCGGTAGTCGCTGCTAATCATACACAGACTGTTCGTTTATACTCCAATAACTTCCCTGAGATTGGCGTGTTGACTTTCGACCTAGAAGACTTAGAATTTCGCAAGGCCGATTCATGGGCGAACTATGTGAAAGGCATGGTGAAATACTTGAAGGAATCCGGTCACACGATTACTGAAGGATTGGATATCTTAATTGAAGGAAACATTCCGAACGCTTCTGGTCTATCCTCTTCCGCTTCCCTTGAACTATTGGCAGGGGTTATTTTCGAAAAGATGGCTCACCTTACAGTGGCACGCTTAGATTTGGTAAAACTTGGAAAACGCGTAGAAAATGAATTCTTCGGTTTGAATTCAGGCATTATGGATCAATTTGCGGTAGGCATGGGTGAGAAAGGTTTTGCTCTTTTACTGGATACGAACACATTGGAGTATGAAAAAGTTCCGGTTGCACTGGGCGAGAACGTTATTGTCATCATGAATACGAAGAAACGCCGTGAGCTCGTTGACTCTAAATACAACGAACGTTTGAGCGAATGCCAAGAAGCCTTAGCACTTTTGCAAACGAAAGCAAATATCCAAAGCTTAGGTGACTTGAGTACGACTGCCTTCGAATCAATCAAAGATGTTTTGCCAAACGAAACACTGGTGAAGCGTGCGCGTCATGCCGTAACAGAAAATGAACGGACTTTAGTGGCAGCTGAGAAGTTAAAGACTGGCGATTTGGCGAGCTTTGGCCAATTAATGAATCAATCCCATATTTCTTTACGAGACGATTATGAAGTAAGCGGAATGGAACTGGATGCTTTAGTGGAAGCTGCTTGGCAGCAAGACGGCGTTTTGGGTGCGCGTATGACAGGTGCTGGTTTTGGCGGCTGTGCAATTGCAATCGTGGAAAAAGAAAAAACAGAACAGTTTATTCGTGAAGTAGGCGCAGCATATGAAGCTGCCGTTGGTTATCCAGGTGAATTTTATGTCGCAGAAATCGGGGATGGTGCAACAGAACTATGAACGTAACCATTGATCAAGCAATTGTTGATATAATCGAATATGGCGTGGAGAAAACATATATTCATCCACTTGACCGAATTCTAAAACAGAATCAGTTGTTGGCTCTGTTGCAAAAAGATTCTCTGGTAGATGACATATCTCCCAGCTCTCCTCTGCCGGAAGCAAAAGACTTGCTCCCTATTTTTGTGGAGCACGGACGGAGCAGCGGATTGATTGATGATAGCCCTACAGAGCAAATGATTTTTACCGCTCAAGTCATGGCGTTTCTAACACCTGATCCTTCTGCTTTGAATGATCATTTTTGGAAGAAATATCAAGAAACCCCTGCTGTTGCGACCGATTATTTTTATCAACTCAGCATGGATAATGACTATATCCAAACGGAGGCCATTGCAAAAAATATTCAATTCCACTACGACTCCGATTATGGCGACTTAGAACTTACCATCAATCTTTCTAAGCCGGAAAAAGATCCTAAGGCCATTGCGGCAGCGAGAACAGTTGTTACTGCTCACTATCCGAAGTGTCAGTTATGTGTAGAAAATGAAGGCTACAAAGGAAACTTACAGCATCCAGCACGGGCGAATCACCGTATCGTGCGCTTCCCATTGAATGAAGAAATTTGGGGATTGCAATATTCTCCTTATGCCTATTATACAGAGCACTGCATTTTCTTGGCGGAGGAGCATCGCCCGATGAAGATTGGCGAGCACACGTTCCGTAATTTATTGGCGATTGTCGGTCAATTCCCACATTACTTTGCCGGTTCGAATGCTGACTTGCCGATTGTTGGCGGCTCGATTTTGTCTCATGACCACTATCAAGGTGGCCGGTATACTTTCGCCATGGAGAAGGCTCCGTTAATCAGCACGTTCAAAGTGGCTGGTTTCCCAGATATCACAGGCGGAATGGTGAAATGGCCGTTATCGGTTATTCGTTTAGAAGGTTCAAATCCAGAGACATTAGTAGAAGCATCCACTCACATTTTAGAAAAGTGGCGTGCTTACTCGGATGAGACGGTTGGGATTCATGCCTTTACCAATGACACTCCGCACAACACGATTACGCCGATTGCTCGACGTAACGGTGAACAGTATGTGATGGACTTGGTGCTGCGTAACAACCGCACTACCGAAACGTACCCAGACGGCTTGTTCCATCCACATCCGGATGTACAGCACATCAAGAAGGAAAACATTGGCCTGATTGAAGTCATGGGGCTGGCTATTTTGCCGCCTCGCTTGAAAGAAGAACTTGCTGACGTAGCCGATTATTTATTAGGCGAAACACAGTCAATCAACCCGATTCATCTTGATTGGGCAGATTCCATTCCTGTAGCGGAACATGCTACACGAGAAGAGGTTGAGCAGGCAGTCGAACAAGCTGTTGGAGCCGTATTCCAGCGAGTACTAGAAGATGCCGGTGTATTCAAGCTCGATGAAACCGGACTTGCAGCATTCGAACGATTTATCAAAAATCTATAAAATAATCCCCCCAGTTGATACATAAAATTCCTTTATGTATTAACTGAGGGGATTTTATTTATTCACTTGATATATAACTTTCCTTTATGTATCAACTCGAGAGATTATAATGACTCATTTGATATATAAATCTACTTTTTCGTAGATTCGCGTTCCATATAGAGCGTAGAGAGCGATACTTTCTTGGCGATGGCTCGTTTCGTTTCGATTCGGTCGAGCAGCACATCTACTCCAGTTGCACCTAATGCCTCTGTATCCACTTTGATAGTAGAAAGAGCTGGATATACATAGCGCGCGACATTGCTATCATTGAAACCAATCATGCTCACTCGATCGGGAATGGCGATTTGCGCATCTTGCAGTTCTCGCATCGCACCAATGGCAATGGAATCATTCGCAGCAAAAAAGATGGTCGGCAAATCATCTTGATGGTCAGCGATGGCTTGCTTCATCAATGCTTGACCTGATTCGGTTGAAAAACTGCCGGAGTAAAAGTAGCTTTCTTGATACAGCTTGAGCCGTTTTAAGTTTTGACGGAACAATTCTTCTCTTGGATCCTTGATTTCATAGGCTTTGTCTTGCGTATATTCTTTCCCGCCCAAGAAGCCAATTCGTTGGTGACCTGCAGCAATCATCTGGTCGACGATGGTCTGGACCGCGTATTCGAAGTCAATCACTACGCAATCTTCCCCGAAACTCATTTGATCAGAGTCGATGAAACAAAGAGGCTTCTGATAGGTCTTCAGCTTCTGTACTTGCTTGGTACTAAATTTCCCGATTGCGCAAATCCCTTCAATATCTTCTGCGACTTCTTCCGGCACCTCTTGGAACAGATTAACAATTTCCAAGTTTTTTTCCGCAGCACGGTTTTCTACTGACAGACGAACCGATTGATAGTACAAATCGTCTAGTTCTTCTTCTCGGCTGTACCACTGAATTACTAAAATTTTCCGCTTCGGTGTTTTCTTTTTCATTTTCTTATACTGCATCTCTTCAGCAATTTCCCATATTTTCTTCCGCGTCTCTTCTCCAACTGATAACGTTTCGTCATCATTCAATACCCGCGATACGGTAGCCGTGGAAACCTTCGCTCGATCTGCAATGTCCTTCAACGTAGCCATCGCTTACCTCCTTTTAGTAAAATTAACTAATTTTTACTAAGTATACCTTCTTTGGATAAAAAAATAAAGAGACGGGAGTTTTTGTGAACTCCTGCCTCTTCAAATCCTTACTTCTTCCGTGCGCCTTTATTTTTTTGGTCACGGGTACGTGCTTTCTTTTTGATTTTCTTTACCGGTGCTGCCTCCGTGCGTTCTTTCTTAGGAGGAGCTTTTTTGACTTCTGGCTTCACTGTTTTCACTGGTTTTATTGGTTTCTCACTCATGTTATCCGGAATCTCACTTACTAAATCACCACTATAGAGGTACCACCGCTGAAACTCATCGGAACGGGGAACCATTTTGCGGATTTCACGAATTCCACGTTCGGTTACAAGAGAAACTACGCGGCCTTCTTTCCCCATTCGTCCGGTACGGCCAGAACGGTGCAAGTAAACTTCCCGAGTCAATGGCAAGTCGTAGTTGATAACATAAGGCAAGTCTTCAATATCAATCCCACGAGCAGAAACATCCGTCGTAAGCAAGAAGACGGCTTCCCCGTTACGGAAACTTTCCAGTGCATGCTTGCGCTGGCTTGGACCGTAATCGCTGTGCAGCATCCGTACCGGAACTCCCTCGTATGTCATTTTTTCTGCCAGATAATCGAGTTCTTGAACAGAATTAACAAAAACCAGTGCTTGCATCCCTTTGATATTGCCCAAACGGCGCAATGATTCAGCGCGGCGTCTGTTTTCCACTTCCAGATACCCATGAACGGTCTGGTCACGGATGCCATCTTCGCTCGCTGCATCGAAAACAACAGGGTCTACATTGAACCACCGATCAATCTGAGATAGTGTTTCACTATTCGTTGCGGAAAAGAACGTCATTTGGCATTGTCCAGGCATTTTCTTCACTAACATGCGTAAGTTCGGCAAGTGTTCGTCCTTCAACAAATAATCTGCCTCATCCAAGACAACCGTCTTTAACTGATGCAGTTTTAATTTTCGTTGTTCTGCCAATTCGAGCAGTCGCCCGGGTGTCCCAACTACCACTTCTGGCTTTTCTTTCAGCTTTTCAACTTGGCGCTTGGTGTTCGCGCCGCCGATAATGGTTTGGACTTTTAAGTCTTTCAGGCCACCCCATTCTTCTACCACTCTGCCGACTTGAACGCCGAGTTCTTGGGAAGGGGTCAAAATGACCAGCTGCAATTCTCCATTCGGCTGTGTTTTTTGTAATAACGGCAATGCATATGCCAGTGTCTTACCGGTTCCAGTTGGCGAAAGGCCAATCACGTCTTTTCCTTCCATTAACGGTTCAAATACGCGCTCTTGGATCGGTGTCGGCAGTTGGAACCTTAACCCTTTCCAATAACGCTGGAAGTTTGGGTTCATTTTTTCAATCATCATTTCGTAAGCCACTCCTTTATTCGTTCGAGTCGGCATCAAAAAAGATGCCTGCCTCTTTTCTTAATTTCTCTAACCATTGGTGCACAGTGTGGCTTTGTTCTTTCCATTCTTCGTACTCTTTTGTTTCAGTTGGCTCGGACAAAACGCGGGCAAATGCGTTTACTTCATCTAACATAAAGTGTTCGCTGACCGGTAAGGCTCGCTCGCTCTTTTCTCCCGTTCGTCCGTCATGCACTTCAACCTTCGTTGTGTTGCTGACACCGTCCAGCAGCAAAGTGAACTGTCCACTATGGATTTCGGATTTCGACAGCAAGTTTGAAATTTTGGATACGTGCAGAATCACATCAAACGTTGAATAGCGAAGAACAACCGTACCTGCCCCATCAACGCCGGTCGCGACAGGTTTATAGAAGTATTGCCCCGATTCCGGCTCCCCGAACCAGCCTAGTGCTGCATAAAGGGAATAAACGCCTAGATCCATAAGAGCCCCACCTGAAAAATGAGGAGAGAAAATATTTGGTTCCTCTCCTTGCAGTACGGCGTCGTAACGGGAAGAGTATTTACCAAACTGCAAAATTGCTCCATCAATCATTGGTAGCTGTTGAATTTCTGCTTGCACCTTCTTGAAGTTGGGGTCATGAAGATGGCGTGCTGCCTCAAATAGGAACAACCCTTTTTCCTCCGCCAGCAGGAACGCTGCTTCCCATTCTTTTGTATTCGAAAAGGCCGGCTTTTCCACAATCACGTGTTTGCCATGATTCAGAGCTTCCATCGTCTGTTCAAAGTGAAGACTGTTTGGGGAAGCGATGTAGACTACTTCAATTTCAGGAGTCATCAACATATCTTCCAGTTGGTCATAAAACAAGTCAGCCCCATATGGTTGGCCAAATTGTTCCGCTTGTGAATACGTACGACTATAAATGGCCTTTACTTGGAACTTATTGGATAACACAAGTGCTTTGGCAAATTCATGAGCAATGCTGCTCGTTCCGATCATCCCTACAGTAAACATGTTGATTCCTCCGCTTCTTCTTTCCGTTGTCTCCTCTATTCTACTACAGTTTCGCGCGCAAAGAAATGAGGCGGAGTTCGAACTCTCGCCTCGCTTCTGGTATGATCTATCTTCTTGAGCCGTGGCGTTTATTTTTGTTCGTATCAGAAGAACGCTTCGCCGCTAGCTTCTGGCCCATGTTGTTTATGGTGTCCATATCTTCGTCGCTTAATTCAAAATCAAAAATTTCTAGATTTTCTTTCATCCGCTCGTCATGGCTTGTTTTGGGAATCGGTACGACTTCACGATCGATGCACCATTTCAAGGCTATTTGAGCAGGTGTTTTGTCATACTTATTCCCAATTGTCATTAACTTCTTATCTTTATGGACCTTCCCAGCACCTAACGGACTGTATGCCATGATAACCATATTCTTACTGCTGCAAAATTCATCTAAATCTGCATTCATATTGCCGGGACTGACAGGGATTTGGTTAACGGCTGGACGAATCCGCCCTTCTTTTAATAGCTCATTCAATTCACCGCGGTTAAAGTTTGAAACACCGATGCTGCGCACACGGCCCGATTCCTTCAGTTCTTCCAGAGCACGCCAGGTATCCACATTCTTTCCTTCTGCTTCGTGCGGCCAATGGATTAAGTACAAGTCCATATAGTCGAGACCCAGCCGAGCTTCGCTACGTTGAAAGGCATCCATGGTCTGTTCGTATCCCATTTCATCCTTCCATGCTTTTGAAACGACAAAGATGTCTTCACGAGAAATACCGGCATTGATAGCCTTCTGAATCCCGCGCCCAACCCCTTCTTCGTTCCTGTACCAGCTAGCTGTATCAATCAGGCGGAATCCACGCATGATCGCCTTGAAGACCAGCTCTTCTGCTTCTTCATTCTTAATTCCGGAGGTTCCATAACCAATGACGGGAATTGTATATCCATCATTCAGCGGCAAACGATCTAATGAGCTTTTCACCATTTCTAAAACACCCCTTTTGCTATTTCCTTCATTCTACCTGTTTTAAGCATGGCTGACAAAGGAAGTGGTTGCGTTTCCACGTTTCTTATTCCGCGCTAGAATGGTGCAAGGTCACAAGGACGAGTTCTGGACGGTTGTTGATGCGGAATGGGAATTGGGAAGGCCCCAAACCTCTGCTGATCACCAATTTTTTAGAATGGTCATTTCGATAAGCAAAGACCCCGCTCGTATGAGCTGGCATTCTTCCTTGCCCCGGCGCAAACAACCCACCGATTCCTGGAATTCGAATTTGACCACCATGCGCATGTCCAGAAAAGGTAACATCCGGCGCAATCGTTGGATCTGTATGGAATTTTTCAAAGTCTTCTGGATGATGGGCCAGCAACAAACGGGTTTGCCCAGCCCAGTCAGGACGCAATGCGATATTCCGCAGTGGTTGTCTCGTTTGTGATTTCATTAACCGGCCCGCTTCCGCTAATCCCATTACAACCAGCGCCTTTCTCCCAGGCAGTAATAGGGAGTACGCGTCGTTTTCCAAAAAGGTAATGCCAGAACGGCGATAAAGAGCCACCAAGTCACTCTTGTTTGGCGAATTGATGTCATGATTGCCATTCACCGCATAGGTCGGCGCAATATGCCGTAATTTACTTAAAAAGGAAACCGACTCTTCTAGATGAAAGGCATTCCCTGCATCCACTTGGTCCCCTGTCAGAAAAACAAGGTCTGGTGCCGCTTCTTTTACAGCTTTTACTAATTGATCTAGGTTAATTTTTGTATTCGGCATATGCAAGTCAGAAAGGTGTGCAATCTTCAACCCATCATTTTCCCTTGCTAAGTTCGGCACTACCAAGTCGTATTCTGTTTCTTGAATCCAAGTATTTTGTAAATACAGGTAGGTAGCTACCCCTCCGGCCGCTGCTACAGTTTTCATTACTTTATCCGTTACACTCACTTGTCCATCACTCCTACGTTTGCTTCTCACTTTGTCTTAGGTTTATTTTACGGCTTCTTGCTAAAATTCGCCAACTTTTCCCGTGGGTTTCTCTTCTTTCGTATGTTATACTTTTTATATCCATAAATTTATTTTAACATTACAATACTCAATGAAAGGAGTTCATCTATGGAAATATTTCTAGATAAAGTAAAAGAGGTCCTTCAAGCTACGCTTCCCATTACCTTGCTTGTGGTGATTCTCCATTTTACCATTGCACCCTTACCAGGTGTCGAGTTTCCACGTTTCTTATTCGGAGCTTTTCTTATCATTTTAGGCCTTTCGATTTTCCTGTTTGGTGTGGACATTGGGATTACACCGATTGGGAACTATCTGGGGAAAGAGATCGCTCGAAGCAACAGTCTTCGATTCGTGCTGGTCATGGGATTGATGCTCGGTTTTTTCATCTCCATTGCCGAACCTGACCTTATTATCTTAGCTAACCAAGTTAGCGAAGTAACGGAAGGTGCGATTCCTAGTAGTTTGATGCTCGTCGTCGTTTCAGTCGGAATTGCCTTCATGATGACAGCTGGACTATTTCGGGTTGTTTATCGTTATCCGCTCAAGAAACTATTTACCGTTGTTTATGCTCTCATCTTCTTGATTGCTATATTCAGCTCAAATGATTTGTTTGCCATCGCCTTCGATGCATCTGGTTCAACGACCGGTGCACTGACCGTTCCATTCATGCTCGCTCTCGCAATGGGGGTCGCTTCCTTGAACCATGATTCCAAATCCGCTGAAATCGACAGCTTCGGTTTAGTGGGAATTGCTTCAAGTGGGGCTATTTTGGGGGTTTTGATTCTCGGTTTGTTTACGGGAAACAGTGACATTTCGGGGACATTAACGGTTGATGCGAACAATTATACGAGTTGGGTTACTCCATTCGTCGAGACTCTGCCCCACCTAGCTTGGGAAACCATCATCTCCATTGCACCGATTCTTTCTATTTTTGTTGTTTATCATCTCTTCTTTGCAAAGGTGAAAATGCACGCTCGAGAAATGAAACGAATCTTTCTTGGAACCATTTACTTGTATGTTGGGCTTGTGTTATTCTTAACCGGTGTAAACGCAGGATTCTTGAATGTCGGACGACAAATCGGCATGCTGGTCGGCGGTATGGAAAATAAAATACCGGTTCTCTTTATTGGATTGTTACTCGGTCTCGTAGTGATTCTTGCAGAGCCGGCGGTTTACGTGCTCACCCATCAGATTGAAGCTGTGACAAACGGCTCCGTAAAACGTGGCGTTGTCCTCACTTTCCTCTCGGTTGGGGTAGGTTTGGCTGTTTTCCTTTCCGTTGTACGCGTACTCGTACCCGCTATCGAATTATGGCACTATCTTGTTCCCGGCTATATTATTGCCCTCGCACTCGCATTTCGGGTTCCGAACTTATTCGTTGGGATGGCTTTTGATGCAGGGGGCGTTGCCTCTGGTCCGATGACCGCTACGTTCATTCTTGCCTTTATTCAAGGGGTTGCAGAAATTACCCCTCATGCAAATGTTTTATTGGAAGGTTTTGGAATGATTGCGATGGTCGCAATGATGCCTATTCTTTCTTTACAAATTTTGGGTGGCATTTATCAACGCAGAGCGAAAAAGGAGGATCTCTAATTTGAGTGAGCAACCAATTAACAAACGCTATTTTGACTTAATCGTCACAATCGTAAATATTGGCAAAGCCAGTCGCGTTTTGGAAGAAGCAAAGAAACAGGGAGTTACAGGAGGCACCATCACCCTTGCACACGGTACGGTAAGTAGTGGGTTATTGCGAAAACTTGGTTTAATGGAAGTCCGAAAAGAAGTTTTGTTCATGGTCAGTGATCGGATGTTTACGAATGATGCGATTGATCACTTAAATGAAACATTCAAGTTGAATGAACCGAATAAAGGAATTATCTTCTCCGTCCCTCTTTCTAATATTTTAGGAACACAGGGGCAACGCTTCGACTTGCATGAGACGGATCCAATTGAAGATGCAACCCATGAACTGTTCTTCTCGATTGTTCCGAACGGTGTGGGCGATGATGTTGTCGATGCAGTTCGCTCCATTGGGGCATCTGGCGGGACCATTCTTCATGGTCTAGGCGCCTTCGCTGAAACGGTGACAAAAGTATTCGGAATTGAAATTAATTCTGAAAGAGATATCGTATTAAACTTAGTCGACAAAGCGATTGCTGACCAAGTTGAGGAAACATTAACCACTAATATTAATTATCAAGACCGTGATTCCGGCATTCTATTCAGTATGGATGCTCATCATGTTCGCGGAATTTATCAAAAGAAAAAATAAGGTTTAGGAAGAGGCTGGGATTTCCCAGCTTCTTTTTTTACTTTAGAGATACAGTTTATTTTAACTGTACTCATTCAGAATTGCTTTCCTACTTTTGAAATGATATAGTGGAAAAGGAAAGAAAACGCTTATGCATGTTTGTTAAAGGGGAGGGTCCGTTTGATTGAATTAAAGCAAGTTTCCAAACAATATACCGGACAAAACGGCATTTTTAACGCAGTACATCAAGTTGATTTGACGATTCAGCAAAATGAAATTTTTGGAGTCATTGGTGAAAGTGGTGCGGGAAAATCGACCTTGCTTCGATTTATCAATGCCCTGGAAACGCCGGATGTGGGTCATGTAATCGTGAATGGAATGAACATTCATGAAATGAGTAAACAGCAATTAAGACTGTACCAAAAAAATATTGGAATGATTTTCCAACAATTTAACTTGCTAAGCAACAAAACAGTGGAAGAAAATATTCGTTTGCCGCTTGAACTTCACGCTTATCCAGAAAGTATCCCAATGGATCAAATTCTGGCATTTGTTGGTTTAACCGATAAGCGGAATCATTACCCTGCCCAACTGTCTGGCGGGCAGCAACAACGTGTTGGAATCGCTCGCGCTTTAATCACTCGCCCTTCCATCTTGTTGTGTGATGAACCAACTTCAGCGCTCGACCATCGGACCACGCAGGATATTGTGAAACTACTGAAACAAGCCCATGAAAAATTCGAGATGACCGTTGTCATTGTTACGCATGAATTAGAAGTCATTAAAGCGTTATGTGAACGGGCAGCCATTTTAGAAAATGGTACATTGCTAGATACGATTGCGGTCAAACAAACGAAAAGAAACGAAGATCCAATCAAATCGTATCACCAACAAGCGCTGGAGGTATTGACTTATGAGTAATACACTTACGCTCTATCTCGAACGGGTGGTTGAGTATTTGCCGCGTTTATTAGAAAGCTTGCAGGAAACAGGAATCATGATGCTTTTCGCTACGGTTGCTGCCATTTTGATTGGACTGCCATTGGGTACTATCATCTTCTTAACCAGTCCCGGCAAGCCGTTGGAGCACCGCTTCTGGAATCGGTTGGTGAATGTTTTCGTAAATATTATTCGTTCCTTCCCCTTCCTCTTATTAGTGATTGCCTTGCAGCCAGCCATTCGAGCCGTTTATGGACGAGCCACTGGAGATCCGATTGCGGCGTCATTTCCGGTAATGGTCATCGCCATTGCTTTATATGCTCGCTTTGTGGAACAGTCTTTACTGGATATCTCAAGAGGTGTTTTGGAAACTGCGCAGTCGATGGGCGCGACCGTTCCGCAATTAGTATGGAAGTTTTTGTATGTAGAGGCACGCAGTTCATTAATCATTGGCTTCACGACTGCGTTTGTAAGTTTTATTTCTTACTCGACCATGATGGGAGTCGTTGGTGGTGGTGGAATCGGGGACTTCGCTATCCGTTACGGCTACCAACGTTATGAAACAGATATTATGTACACCGCAATTGTGGTAATTATTTTATTCGTGGAACTGGCTCAGTGGCTAGGGCTACGAATCGCAAGACGCTTTGACAAACGATCATAATTAAAGGAGAGATTTATCCATGTGGAAAAAAGGTTTGGTTTTTAGTGGATTGGCATTGTTATTGGCAGGTTGTGCATCAGAAAATCCAGGTTCTTCTGATGCTTCAACAGATGAAGTGGTAGAACAAGAAGAAATCGTCATTAAAGTTGCTTCCCATTTGCCGCCAATGACTGATATTGTCGAACTAGCAGGCGATGTCATTGCAGAACCTTATACGATTGAACTGGTAGAAGTTTCTGATAATATTCAATACAATGAAGCCTTGTTAAACGAGGAAGTTGATGCCAACTTTGCGCAGCACGAACCCTTCATGGAGCAGTTCAATGAAGAGCGTGATGGCAATCTTGTTGCACTTCAAACCATCTATAACCCAATCGTCGGGTTCTACTCTCCTGTCTACGATTCAATTGAAGATATTGAAGACGGAGCAGAAGTTGCCATCCCAAGTGACGGTACCAATGAAGCTCGTGCGTTACTAGTGCTTGACTCCCATGGGGTGTTGACGGTGGATCCAGAAGTTAGCGCGTTTGCAGTAACAGTGGATGATATTATCGATAACCCACACAACCTTACCTTTACACACATCGACTTGTTGAACTTAACCAGTGCCTATGAAGACGGTGTTCCTTTGGTATTCAACTACCCAACCTATATCGACAAAATCGGTTTGAAAACAGAAGATGCTTTGCTGTTAGAAAATGACGACAGCTATACATTTGCCCTACAAGTTATTGCACGAGAAGACAATCAAGATTCTCCTGAAATCAAGGCTCTGCTTGAAGCATTCACTTCCAAAGAAGTGCATGATTATCTAGATGAATTATCGGAGATTGGACATCTAGAACCTGCCTTTGAAGTGAGCGAGTAAAATCAGCAGTAGTTATTTGCTTCCATCTCTGCTATAATCGAATGCGGTACAAATGAATACTTGTTATTCTTGTTCCTTCACACTAGAAGCGGCTCAGGGAATCCTGGGCCGCTTCTTTTGTCTATTTAAAAAGTAATCGCATGTGCCTCTAGGTTCAACAAATATTCTTTCACTGCCAGTCCGCCGCCATACCCCACCAAGGCACCATTACTGCCGATTACCCGGTGGCATGGGGTTACAACGGAAATCGGATTGCGGTTATTGGCCATACCGACTGCTCGAACGGCTTTCGGATTACCGATAGCGATTGCTAACTGTTTATAAGAACGTACCTCTCCATAAGGAATTTCTCGCAATGCCTGCCAGACAATTTCCTGAAAGGGGGTTCCTTTCGTCGAAAGTGGCAAGTCAAATTCAGTACGTTGACCTTGGAAATATTCGAGCAATTGTTTTTTTGCTGTTTTTAGTAACGGTGTTTCGATTTCCTTCATTTGAGTCAATTCGGCTTTTCGAACAGAGTCTACTTCGGACTTCAGATGTTCGACAACGGATATCCCTGCTCCATTTTCCACAATTACATATGGGCCAATCGGTGTGTCTACTACTTGGTAGTACATCTCGTCGCCTCCTTTTGCTTCATCTTAATTCTTTGCCGGGCATGCGTCAAGGGAAGATGGGATCGACAAATCTTATTTTATATAGTAAACTATATAAAGTTTAGCAACGAAAGAAGGATTTCTTGTGAAAAATATCTTTTACGTTACAGTTGGTTTCTTGTCCTTCGGCATTGGTTCTATCGGGGTTTTACTTCCCGTACTACCAACTACCCCTTTCCTATTGCTCAGTGCTGTCTGTTTTGCTCAAGGGTCTGAAAAGTTTGAGGTATGGTTGAGAGATACAAAAATTTATCAAGCATACGTAGCCGACTATTTGGAAACAAAGACCATCGCCAAAAATCGTAAATGGAAAATCTGGCTAAACATTCTAGTGCTCATGAGCATTTCCATTTATTTTGCTCCTCTGCTGCCTGTCAAAGTTTTCCTCAGTTTGTTGACGGTTGGCATTACGCTCTATTTATTTTTCGTTATTCCGAGTTCTACCAAATAGATATTTATGAGGCAATCACCTTCTCCGTTTCAGGAAAGGTGGTTGCTTTTTAAATTCATTAAGAGATAATTCACTATTTTTTCACACTTTTGTTCTATACTGACTAATAGAGTGTCAAATGACAAAGGAGCGATCGAATGAGTGAAAATGATCAAAAGAATAAACGAAATCTAAATTTCAATAATAGTCCGCAGAACCGAAAACCTGCATTGTTCTATTTTTTCATCATTTTTATATTGGTGGTGTTGGGAAATACGTTGTTAGTCCCTTCGATTGAAAAGCGCAGCGTAATTGAAGTACCGTACAGTGAGTTTCTCACCGAAGTAGAAGGCGGCGACGTCAGTGAGGTTGTGATGGAGCAAAATGAAATCACCTTCGTGGCATCCGATGAAGATGGAAATCGCCAGATTTATAATACCGGTGTGGTGGATGATCCTGATTTGGTGAACCGCTTGACGGAGGCGGATGTCGTTTTTGCAAAGGAAATCCCTACCGAAGCCTCCCCTATCCTTTACTTCTTGATGTCATGGATTTTCCCATTGCTTATTTTCTGGGCATTGGGCAGCTTCTTGGCACGCCGGATGTCGAAACGAATGGGTGGCGGCAACAGCCCTCTTTCCTTTGGTGATTCCAAAGCGAAAGTATACGCAAAAACAGGCGACTCCAAAACGTTCGCTCAAGTAGCAGGACAAGACGAAGCGAAAGAAGCATTGAGCGAAGTAGTCGATTACCTGCACGATCCAAGTAAATATCAAGCGATCGGAGCCAAGAATCCAAAAGGGGTCTTGTTGGTGGGACCTCCTGGAACAGGGAAAACCTTATTGGCACAGGCCGTTGCCGGGGAAGCGGATGTTCCGTTCTTCAGCATTTCAGGTTCAGAATTTGTCGAGATGTTTGTCGGACGCGGTGCTGCGAAAGTACGCGACTTGTTCAAGCAAGCAAATGAAAAAGCTCCTTGTATTGTTTTTATCGATGAGATTGATACCATCGGGAAAAAGCGAGATGGCGCTGGATTCAGTGGTAACGATGAACGCGAGCAAACTTTGAATCAATTATTGGCAGAGATGGATGGATTCGAAAGCAATAAAGGGGTTGTCATTTTGGCAGCTACCAACCGTCCGGAATCATTGGACGCCGCACTCTTACGCCCTGGTCGTTTTGACCGCCGTGTGCCGGTTGAATTGCCGGACTTACGTGGACGCGAAGACATTTTACGTGTACATGCGAAAAATTATATCATGGCAAACGATATCGACTACAATACAATCGCCCGCGCAACGAGCGGTGCTTCTGGAGCTGAGTTAGCGAATATTGTAAACGAAGGAGCCTTGCGCGCTGTTCGTGAAGGCCGCCAGCAAGTTTCCCAAACTGATTTAGAAGAATCTGTGGAAACGGTCATTGCCGGTTACCAAAGAAAGAGCGCAGTCATTTCTCCGAAAGAGAAAGAAATTGTTGCCTACCATGAAATTGGGCACGCATTAGTAGCAGCGAAGCAGCTGGATTCCGCTCCGGTACACAAGATCACCATTGTACCGCGGACATCTGGAGCGCTTGGATATACGATGCAAATTGAGGAAGGCGAAAAATTCCTTATCAGCAAAACGGAACTTTATAACAAGTTGGTAACATTAGCGGGTGGACGTGTAGCTGAGGAAATCATCTATGGCAGTAAATCTACTGGTGCCTCCAATGATATTGAGCAGATGACGAAAATTGCTCGCGCCATGATTACACGTTACGGGATGAGTGACACATTCGGGATGATGCAGATTGAAACGCAGACCAATCAATACTTAGGCGGTGACACTTCCTTGAATGTAGCACCAGGCACTGCAGAACGCGTCGATCAAGAAGTGATGGAATTGATTCAATCCGCTCACCAAAAAGCAGGCGAAATCATCAGCGATAACCTCAATAAATTGCACGAACTTGCGCATTATCTCCTCGTCGAAGAAACCATTACTGGCGAAGAGTTTATGAAGATTCTAGAAGATTAAGATTGAAAAGTGCTCTCACTCTCCTGATTGATTAGGAGAGTGAGAGTATTTTTTTGTCCTCTGTGATTATCGTTGCGATAGGATTCAGTTTGCGTTTTCTATCACAACGATAAAAGGGTTACCGCAGCGATAGGGTTTCAGCTGAGCGCTCTATCGCAACGATAAAGGAGTTACCGTTCTGTTAGGAGCTCGTTCGCGTATGCTATCGCAACGATAGAGAACTTTTCGAATAAAAAAACTTTCTTACACTTCGAAATTCTGTTTGCGTTCCTTTTGCTGCTCAATCATTAGATGCAGAAGTTCCTTTACGTTTTCCACTTCCACCTGATCAGCATATCCCTCTAATAAGCCTATGTTCACATGCAGATCTGTGTAGCGACCTAATTGATCCTGAATGGCTTCGGCTTCTTTGCGAATCTTTTTCGCTTTCTTGGTCAACAACTCGCCAAAGTCGTCTGCTACATACCGTGCTTTTTTCGCCTGAATTCTTGTTTTATGCACACTTTGATAGTCTTCTAAGTCCAGTTGATCCATTCGCTTCTGTAGCTTCTTCATCCGTTTCTCCAGACGATTGCCCAGTTTCTTCTCCCAACCTTCCTCTGGCTGCCAGTGTTCTAGATATTGCTGGAGGGTATCGAACGTTGATTCAATCAAACGAACATTCTGAACATTAAACGTTCGGCGCATTTCCTTTCGGCGTTCCTTGTCCAGATATCGGAACAATTCTCGGTAATGAAGGCTTTGTTCCGGCTGTTCCAAAGCAATCTCACCGCAAACTTCTAATAAAACATCCAATTCTCGTACCGGTTCGTACTTCTGAGCGGTCTCGCGTAGCAAGCCATTCAAATTCGCATACGTTTCTTCCCCAAGTTCTTTTTTTACAAAGTTTAACAGCGCACGTAACTTGCGCGTTTGGACACGTAATTGGTGCGCCGTTTCTGGAACGTAGGGATTATTTTGGTAATTGCGGTAGGCACGCCGTAGTTCACCCAATCGATTCCATACAATTTGTTTACTCTTCTCCATTTTATTCACCACTTTTTTGCTTCTTTCGGAGCTAATTTCCAATCCAATTTTCCATTTGCACTGTTTTTGTCATCAAATACAATAGTCATTACGCCACCTTTAGGAAAAGGGACATGAGCACCGGTCAGTTCCTTCGCCCATAAACTCATAAAGGGTTCGTGGCCGACACACGCGATCGCAAACCCGTCTTCTTCTGCCTTCAGTTCTTGTAATAGTTCCTGGATGTCACCATTAGCTAAAAATTCTTTCTCTTCTGCTTCTGCTATTTGGACTGCTTCTGTCAAAATGGCAGCCGTCTCTTTTGCTCGCACAAGTGGACTTGTCCACACTTTCAATCCTTCCTTATCCTCCAGTAAAGGAACGAGGACTTCCATGAAAGCAGTGAATTCATCCACCCCTTTTGCGGTTAACTTGCGGTCAAAGTCTGATGGATGGGCATCTTTATCTTCTGCCTTTCCATGACGAACCAATATCAATTCCCCGATCATCTCGCTTCCTCCTTCTCGTATGGTTGCGTTTTCTTGTTTTTAGTATAACATGTTGTATTTGGAAACCCGAACAGAGTGATACAAAAAAAGACGACCGAAGTCGTCTTTTTAGATTACTCTATTATTAAGCAATTTGATGGTACTTCCATTTTCCGGAACGGAAACGGAATCGAATCAAGATCCAGCGAACGAATTGGTCGATGACGATGGCAATCCATGCCCCAATCAGACCAAAAGCAAACACGCGGATAAAGACGGTCGCTAGAACGACACGAATTCCCAAAACCCCGATGAACGTAGAAACAAGTGGGAAGCGGGTGTCCCCTGCTCCACGCAAGGATCCGGCAACAATCAGTTGGTTCGCTTGGAAAGGTTGAATAATTGCGGCAAGTCGAAGCGCAGTTGAAGCATTCTCAATTATCGCCGGATCGTTGGAGTAGAGCCCAACCAGCACTTCCGCAAAGAGGAACATAAAGATTCCTAATCCTGTCCCCGCCATACTTCCTAACATCGAAGAGTGGTGGGCATACTTTTCTGCCATATCTGGATTTCTGGCTCCTAACGCCCGTCCCACTAAAGCAGAAGCGGAGATACCAAAGGATTGACCAATCACAAATGACAGAGATAATATATTCATTCCAATTTGGTGCGCTGCGAAGATGACGGTTCCGAGTCCAGAAACAACTTGAACGAACATAATGATTCCTGCTCGCATCACCAACTGTTCCATAGCTGAAGGAAGGCCGATTTGAACTAAATTCTTCAGCGTTCTTCTAGAAAAGCTGAACTTATTCTTGAACGAGAAACGTAGGTCGCTCTTTCCAGACATGAGGTAACGAATCATCAAAATACTTGCGACAGAGTTCGCAGTAGCAGTCGAAATGGCCGCTCCTACCACACCTAATTGCGGTAAACCAAACAATCCATAAATTAAAATCGCATTCCCAAGAACATTCAAGAAGTTCACACGAATATTGATGCTCATTGGTACTTTTGTTTCCCCGATACCGCGTAATGATCCGGTTACCCCGAAGTTAAAGGACTGGAACAAATAACTCACACAAATGATACGGAAATAATCTTTCCCTATCGCAACGGTCCCAGGTTCTGCTCCCATAAAGGCCATAATTTGTTCTGCATAAATAAATCCAAAAAGTGCAATAGGAAGAGCGAGCGTCATACTGATAATCAATACATGCTTCGTCACGTTTTCCATCTGATCTTTTTTCCCAGCACCGAAGTAGCGTGCAATAATTGCTGTCCCACCTACGTTAAGTGCCTGAACGACGGCGAGGCCTAGAAATAAGGGTTGGTTGGTCACCCCAACAGAAGCCACCGCTGCTGCGGCATAGTCGGCGTCCGCTATATTTCCTAGCATCATCATATCAATCATCCCGAAAACAGAGCTTAGAATCAGTTCAATCAAGACTGGCCAAGCGATATTCATGATATCGTTATAGACAGGATTTTTGAAATTAAATTTCTTTTTCCTTATGCCCTCTGACATTTTTATTTCCACATTCTTTCTGTATTCATTTTTTCAAAATCTATTTTCCATTATACGCTATATTGGGTAATTTTCAAACAAACAGATTTTGATAGAATGAATCAATTTCGTTATATTTCAAACGACTGCCAGAATGTCTTGCGGTAGTTTTTCGAACGAATGACGGTAAACATGGTTGGAGCCGTTACTAGAATGATAGAAAAAATCAGTTTGCCAATGGCAGAAAGGTTCGACATCAATGAAACGACTAACAAAACAATCAAAGTTCCGACAATGAGGACGCCAAAAATTCTCATCGCTTGGACGATGTTTCCTCCACCACGATTATACAGTTCCGTTAAATTCTGCCATTCCACATTTAACAAGCGGTGATCCCGCACAAAGTAATACTCACTCAATCCATAAATCCCAATTCCCACTCCTGCTAAAAAGCATAAAATGAGCAACCATGGCAATTGGATATAGAGCATCATGGCTAAAGCAATGATGAGAGGCAAGATCAACTCCAAGGCAAAGGCAAACCAGAACTTGGTTTGTAAATAGTATTTCATCGAAAACGGCAGCGATTTGATGTAATCATAATTTTCTCGGTCTAAGGAAATGATTACCCCGACAATTGAAATTGCGTTCAAGGTCATGTAGGCATATAAATAGCCGATAAAGAAAATCAAGCCCCACCACGACTCCGCAGATAAATTCATGAATGAAAATCCTTCGCCGGTTAAGAGAGGTACAATCAACAAAACAGGAAAGACGACGTTAGAGCTCAAGTACTGCATCATCAAGGTTCCATCTTGAATCAAGCCGAAGTTATATTTCAATAACGTCTTTCTCATGGAGAGCGGTTGTCGGCTGGCTTGTCCTTTTTTACGTAAAACGGTGTGCTCACTTGAACGGTTCTGTTCGGAATCTTCATAAATTCCTGGAAGAATAAACTTGTAGACTAGTATAATTAATACTGCTACTGCAAGTACCCACGCACCGATCCCAATTAATCCACTCTGACTCATAGGATCACTGATAAAAGCATGCAAATAATGTAAGAAAGGAATGACCCGGTTATCCGGCAAAACTTGGCCGTATGTGTTTGGTGTATCAGAATACGTTAGCAAAAAGATAACTGCCACCAACCCCATACTCGAGATACTATACAAAACCGTAGTCATTACTTTTTTGTGTGTTTGGAATAAGGAGATGCGGCTAATCAGGTGGACCACTCCAATCGAAAACAAAAAGACAAACAACGTTACGATTAGAAATACTAGGAAAGATAAAAGGATATTCCCTAATAAAGGCCGACCTACATCTTGGCCTAAGTTAAAGAAAACAGCATACGTAGGAGCCAAATAGGGAATAAGCGTAATGACAATGACAACCAGTTTCGCCAAGAAGACTTCACTATTCTTAAAGGGCAATGGCAAATAATAAATTAAATCCTTACTCTCATAAAGCAAGTTATAAATAATATAGAACCCTTGGAGCATGGTCATCAAAATAAAAATGAGGGTATAGAAGGTAAAATAACCAGGATAAACGGTAAAGTCAAAACCAATCAACATGAGTCCATAGATGAAGCTGAATAAAACAAGAATCAAGACACTCTGCATAATCATCGACATTGGTGCAGAGAGGAAGGAACTTCTTCCATCAGCCTGTTGATTCCGTTTCTTCTCCAACAGTTGCGGATTGGCATACAGCAAGTTAACCTTTATCAGTTCAGTCAGCTGTTTCCAACGCATCGTCGCTCTCCTCCCTTCGTACCTTCTCATCTTGACGACCTGCCAATTTCAAATACGTTTCTTCCAACGATTCATTTTCGTTTTGCTCGAGAAGGTCTTGAATGGTGCCGTCATAGAGTACCTCCCCTTTTTTCAAAATGGCGATGTGGTTGCACAACTGCTGGGCCACTTCCAAAACGTGGGTGGAGAAGAGGACAATGTTTCCTTCCGCTGCGTGTTGCTTCATTAATTCCTTTAAGTCATAAGAAGCTTGTGGATCAAGACCGGTCATCGGTTCATCTAATACCCAGATTTTCGGATTCGGCAGCAGCGCACCGATAACAAACGTCTTCTGACGCATTCCGTGAGAAAAGGAAGCTATTACTTCATTTTGATGTTCTGTCATATCAAATAACGTCGTCAACGATTCCAGTTGCTTCTGCTTTGACTCTGCCGAAATTTCATAAGCGACCGCAATCAAATTCCAATATTCCGCCGCAGTAAGGCGAAGGAACATGTCGGGCGAATCAGGTACATAGCCCATTTTCTTCTTCATTGCTAGACGATTCTCTTCGAGCCGCTCCCCGTCAATCCAAATTTCTCCTTCGGTCGGTTCAATAATGCTTACTAGAGACTTAATGGTTGTTGATTTCCCAGCACCATTATGACCAATCAGACCAAAGATTTCTCCAGGCTGGATGGTAAAGCTGACTTCCTTTAAGGCTTTCTTTTCTCCATAATTTTTCGAAACGCGTTTGAATTCAATCATTGTCGTACTCCCTTCTTAAATAACTACCTCTATTGTACCGTTAAACCGAGGAGTTGAAACCAAAAATAAGCAGTTTCTATCCTGTTTTCATAAAAATAACCCCAGTTGATCCCTAAACAAGTTTTATGGATCAACTGAGGCTATTCACATTTTTTGACTAGATTATACCGGTAATCAAGATGACTCCTAACACTACAATCATGACCACAATGAACCAGCTCGCTGATGGATTCACGTAACGAACGTTCATCATCCACTAATAAAATTGAATACACTGTTCCTTCCTCCTTTGAAAACATCATCAAATAAGCGCAGGCTGAGCTCTGCTCTCCTGCGCTTACTCGATCGAGCCATTACACTCTATTCTCTATTATAACCGGGTGTCGTCAACTGCCGACAATACTTCATCAATCGCCTGTACGATTTCTGTTAGTGAACCTTCCTCGAAAGGTGACTTCAAGTTCGCAATGTCAACGAGTTCTAGGAAACTCTTTGTGCCGCCTACTTCACAAATGGCTATGTAGTCTTGCCATGCTTCCATGTCTTGGTCATGGATGGCCCGTTTCCAGAATTGGAACGCACACACTTGAGCCAAGGCGTAGTCAATATAGTAGAATGGCGTCGTGAAAATATGTCCTTGGCGGAACCACAATGTTCCTTGGTCTAAGAATTCATTCTCACTAAAATCTTTGTGGGGGTTATACATTTTTTCCAGTTTGCGCCAAGTTGCCTTCCGCTCTGCTGGGGTCATCCAAGGATTCTCATATACTTCGTGTTGATAGTGATCCACCAGCACTCCATACGGCAAGAACTGCAAGGCTCCTGATAAATGAGTAAACTTGTATTTTTCTGTTTCTTCTTTGAAGAATAATTCCATCCACGGGTAGGTGAAGAACTCCATGCTCATCGAATGAATCTCTGCACTTTCACTGGTTGGGAAGACAATTTCTGGCTGCGGAATCCAACGTGATTGGAACACTTGGAAGGCGTGACCCGCTTCATGTGTCAATACATCAATGTCTCCGCTCGTTCCATTGAAGTTAGCAAAGATAAAGGGAGAGTCGTATTCAGGAATAAAGGTACAATATCCGCCACTTGCCTTTCCTTCTTTGGTTTCCAAGTCAAGCAACTCATGGTCATACATATAATCAATGAAGTGAGCCGTTTCCGGTGACAATTCATGATACATTTTCTTGCCCATTTCCATAATATAAGCTGGATCGCCTTTTGGTGTAGCATTCCCATCCAAGAAATCCAGATTTAAGTCATAGTAATGGAGTTTTTCCACATTGATGCGTTTTGCTTGGCGTTCATATAGTTTATTCGTAACCGGCACTACTTCTTCCAACACTTGCTTCCGGAAGGTTTGTACCATCTCACGGTTATAGTCATAGCGTTCCATCCGCAAATAACCGAGCTCCACAAAATCTTTGAAGCCTAATGTTTTGGCAATTTGATCGCGTACTTTTACCAATTGGTCATAGATTGTATCAATCTCTGCTTCTTTTTCTTGGAAAAAGCGGAAGTACGCTTCTGAAGCAGCCTTTCGTACACTGCGGTCTGTAGATTGTTGGTAGGGTCCTAATTGAGAAAGGTTCAACACTTTCCCGTCAAATTCAATCTTCGCGCTGGCAATTAATTTATCATATTTGCTGCCTAACTCATTTTCTTGTTGCAACAAGGAAATGGCTTCAGGGCTGAACGTTTTTAGGCGGTATTCTGCCATTTTGAAGTATTGTTTGGTTAATACCAACTCTAATTCAACACGAAACGGTGAACCGAGTAGAGCGTGATAGTATTCATTATATAATTCCTCATACAAAGGACCATATTCGTTCCAATAATCATTCTCTCCCTCATAGAAGGAATCATTCGTATTGATGCTATGTCGTACATAGGCGATTTGAGATTGTTTCTCTGTTTCTACCATCAAATTTTTCATGACCGTAACGGCAGCGATTGCTTCGTCATCGTCTTTCGCCATCTTTAATTTTTCAATTGCTTGTTGTGCTGCCAACTTATAAGAAGAAAAATCGGGACGTTTGTATTCATATTCTGTAAACTTCATTTGTCAGCCACCTTTTCTGAGTTGTTCTATAACATAGTATACCAAATGTATAGAAATAAAAGACACATTCTCGAAAAAAATTCGGAAAGCACTTATCAACGCATGGAAAAAGTGATATGATAAAAAACGGAGAATTACTCAAGAGGCTGAAGAGGCCGCACTCGAAATGCGGTAGGCGTCGTAAGGCGTGCAGGGGTTCAAATCCCCTATTCTCCGTACTTAAAAAATCACGAGAGTGGGACAACAATCCCAACCTCGTGATTTTTATTTTAACTTTTTATTCCCAACTACCTGTTTCTAAATCGAAGCGGAAGGTTTGATTTCCTGTCGCATCATATTGGTACATACCAACCAAGTTCGTATGATCCCCTTCAGGTGAATCTGCATAGAAATCGTATTGGTATACATAATTGGACGGGGTACTTTCGATGATAAACGAGTAAGCCGGAAGGTCATACGCTTCCAGAATGAACGCCAATCCGCTTGCGGCTGTTTCAGATACATACCATGTTTGAGAGATTTCTGTTGGGATGACTTCTTCGACTTCGCCGACATCACGCTGGTGAAGCTGATCGTAAGTGAGTTCCTCTGTTTCTACTATTTCTACCGTTTCTACGTCTTCCACAAGTTCTTCTGTTTCTACAACTTCTGTGACTTCCTCCAATATTGGTTCTTCAGGGATAAATTCAGCGACTGGTTCTTCTATTAATACAGCCTCTTCATACTCAACAGATTCCCAGACTTCTTGTTCGACATACATCGGTACATGGATGGGTGATCCTGCAAACAATCCGTTCACGTGGCTTCCAGACAAGTTGCTGCCAGCTAGAACAATTCCAATAAACATACCGCTTGTTAGTAAGTTTTTCATGATGGCTCCCCCTATCAAAAAAACAGATGATCATTGCCTGTATCATGGATTGGAATCCCCCTCTCTATTATGTAACCGTTTTCCTTAATTCTATTATAAGCTATTTTATGCAATCTGTCATTTTTCTATTAAAAAAAGAAGACGCATCGATAGGCGGCGTCCCGCTTCTTACAACAACTTCAATTCCCATTCTTTTTCTTCAGAATGATAATAGTAGAATTCACTTAACTCTTCCGTTTCCATGACCTCTAGCATTTTCTCGAAATCATCTGCTAAAGGATACGTCATTAATTCTTCTCGCTTTACCCAAAAGACTTCTCCTTCAGAGGAAGAACGGAGCTCGCCATGATACTGATTCGTTTTATAGAAAAAGACCATGTAACGCGCATCATTTTCATCTTGAAATTGCTTCATGCCACATAAGACCGGTCGTTCAATCGTTAAGCCTGTTTCTTCCCAAACTTCTCGCTTCACTGCCTCTACAAAGGATTCCCCTTTTTCTACATGACCACCCGGAAACGTAATTCCCGGCCAATCTTCACTGCTTCTTTCTTGAACCAGAACATTTCCTTCATCATCATAAACCATGCACATATTGGTGAAAACTGCTAATTCATTTCTCGCCATTTGACTGCTCCATTCGATTCATTTTCTTAACTGTATCATAGGCAGTCTTGTTTTTACACAATGAACTTTTCTTTTTTGTTATTCCCATTCATACAATAAATACAAATAATCGTTCCTCTCTTGATTGGAAACAAGCGGCACTGCTGGTTGTTGTGTCATCGGGTCTTCAATACCGATGTATAAGGAAGCCGCCTCATCGAGTAGCACATGGCGCGGTAATTCAGTAACGGTTTTTATTTTCTTGCCTGGCAAAATCTTCGTCAGTTGTACATAGAGCGGAACCTCAAACAGCAACTCTTGATTTTTGTCATACCCATATAACGAAACCGGCCAATTCCAATACATCGGTGCCACTCCGTTATTTTCAAACTCTATCTTCACCTTCGTCGAATGACCCATAAATGGTTGAACGAGACTGAACTTGGTGATTCCAATCCGATAACCCATTACACGTGAGATCGCCTCTGCTTCCACAGCTGGTATGTTTGGTCCGAGAAAGGTGGTATGAGAATCGCGAATCAACTGAACCGTCTGTGCTTGATTTACACCAAGCATCGTACCCATTGGAATATCACTCGTGAATTCTCCGCCAATCGGAGCTGTTTTCCAGGCGTCTTCCATGGGCACCAAGGCTTCTTCTCCAGTTTGCTGGTAGACACCGCCGTTCTCCATCCAGTCCAACCACTCTTTGGTTGCTTGGGGATGTCCGGCCATATCGTTGTAGACACCCATGTCCCACTCCTCCGCAATCTCAAACGGTCGGCGCATCACCAATTTCGCCAAAGGAAAGGCGTCCACATAAGGCAATACGTACTGACGCCGGAGATCTGCTTTCGGTAATGGACGGACCCCGCCTTCTAGATACGTATGCCACTCTCCCCAATGACCTAGACTACCTAGTTGCACATAACTGAAAAAAGAATCTTTTCCATACCGCTCTCCCAGTTCCTTTATGGCTTCGGCATGATAGGCAATGAACGTCGGATTACTGTAATTGGGTGAGTATCCTTTGCCATACGCATGATCATAGAAGTCACCGTCCCCGCCTGTCTCTTCATATAACCAATCCGGGATATCCATATGTTCATCTGGCATCGGGTAATCACTTATAAACCGAAAAACGACATGCTTCCCTGCTGCTCGCCAATAAGACAAGTGATTTTCTTGTTCAATAGTCAAAAAATCAAAGCGGTCTTTCTCCGGCCATAGTTCTCGAAACGTCACATCTACATAAACCAGTTCATGTTCCAGCTCGTTCGATTGATTTCTTGCATCTGGAGCGAATCCCGTCAATGGACTTGATACCTTTTGCTCGGTCATTTCAAATGTTTTGGTAATTTGTTTATTCAGTAAGGACATCTCATTCCACTCCGCTACCATCAGGATAAGGACAAGCAGGAGGAGAGCAGCTACGATCCTTGTTCCTTTCTTCATAGCTCTCTCCTCCCCTTAGTCATGCTTCTTCGTCTGGCGTAACCGTTCCATTCTGTCGGCGAACTGAACCATTACTCCATGCCGCTCGATTTCCTGTAGCGGCTGTTGGGCGATTACGTGATAAATCAAATTTTTCGTGTACCAGTTCAAACGCCAGTAAACAAATAAGCAGAAGAGTCCAGCTCCCAAAAGGAACCCCATTCCGTAGTAACTACTCTCCCACCCTTTACTAATGAACGTACATACATTCGTGCTTACCGCCAACACGACTGCTCCACAGAAAGCTCCCAGATGGTCCTCAAAATACAAGAGGATTAACATCGTGCTATTCCCAATTGCATACAAGGCATACCCGATACAAAGAATACGGAAAATGCCCAACATATCACCGGTAAACCCCAGCGCCATGTTGTCCAGAATAACCGTCCCGATGGTAATGAAAAAAATGGTCGCAATCACTTGTTTGACGAGCAAGGCTTCTAACTCGTCATGCAGAACCCGAAGCATTTTCTTTTCTTGATAGGCAATGTCTGTAATCGTTCCACCATCGTTCAATAAGGAGAAGTATCGGCGATACTCGGGATAAAACCGAACTTCTACCGAAATGACAAAACTAATGGACGTGATCAAGGTCGATAAAATGGCGACTAAAGCTGAAACGTCATAGGTTGGCGCCCCACGAAACCAACCCATGACCGTTACTTGTAGCGGGCTAAACCACATGATGAAGAGGTGCCCGTACAATCCAACCGGGATGAGCATTCCTAAGAAAAACAATAACGGATGGTGCTCAATCCAGCGCAAGAAATGGAAAGGGGAATGTTTGCTCGGCGAAAAGTATTCCAGCAGCAACGCGTAGTAGCGAATACCCATGACTCCATATGCTGCCCACGCCGCTCCAAGCAGCGCGACCGTCGTATCAAGTTTCGTAAAACGAGTAAGGACAAACCCTACTGCTATGAGTATTCCAATCGCTGCCGCAAAGGTCACCATGACATTTTTGTAGTCATTGACCGCTGATAAGTACGTCATTTCAATCCAAACAAACAATACAGTCATATAAAATAAAAAGGAAAGGACTTGATAAGCAAAGGGAATTCCTGAAAATAGTAAAAAGGTTCCATAGAGGAGGCCGCCGACGAGGAGGGCTAACCCTGCACTCCCATAAAAGGATGGGAGTACCAGATTCTTTCGTTTTAAATACAAGGCATCCGCTACGTACCGGGTGCAAATGACGGACAAAACACTGGACGTGATGAGAGAAAATAATAATCCATAGGTCAGCAGTGACAGAAGCATTTCCCGTTCTCCTAGAGGAGCACCATCCATTTCTGCTAGCTTCAATACCGCAAGTAACAGGAAGATCCCCAGTATCATCGGCCCGGATATGACGGAGCTGGCATAGCTATATGCGCGGATACGAGCAGCAATCCCGTCTTTTTCAAATAATCGTTTTAGTTCAAAGCCAATGCCTGCCATTGTTCCAACACCTCCTCATAATTTGTTTCATAGTGACGAATCATCTCATCACGGCGGTAATGGTGCTGGACGCGTTGCTTGCCAACTTCTCCCATCCGAAAACGTAGTTCCGGGTTCAGGCAGAGCTGCTCCATCCGTTGGGCTAACAGTTCAGAATTCATCGGTGGAATCACAAAACCAGCACGTCCATATTCATCTCCCGGGAAACCTTCCAATAGTTCGCGGCAGCAACCGACATCGGTGGTTACACAAGGCCGTCCTGCAGCTAATGACTCCAAAACGGATAAAGGTTGCCCTTCAGAAATACTGGTCAAAATTGTAAAGTCCAGATGTTCCATGTAGCGAACGATATCTACATTTCCCGTAATGGTTACATCAGTAATTTGCAACGCCTTGATTAAGTTTTTGCATTCATTGTAATACCTCTCATCGTCAATCCCTCCCAACAGATGAAAACGGGCTTGCGGGACGGTACGTTTCAGCTCGTAGAACCCATAGAGCATGGTCTTAATATCCTTGATCGGATGGAACCGCACGATGGCGCCAATGTCTATGCTGCCGTCTCCTTCCTTGTGAGGAACGAGAGCGAAGCGTTCGACATCAATCCCGTTTCGAATCACTTTCAACTTCTTCGTTTCACTGCCGAGTTCGGCTTGCATCTCTCCTGCGCGGACGAAAAGTGACGTTACCGAAACTGCTTCATGGTACGCAATTTGCGCCAGCAGGTTGAACAAACGAATCCAGAGTGGCTTGAAGTAGGAGGAAACCCATGTAGCTCGGATAATTTCTTCTTCCCGTTCACGTGTGTAGATGCCGTGCTCCGTTAACACAAAAGGCTTCTCCTTGACCGCTGTCGCAATCGACCCGAGTAGACCGGCATATCCAGTCGACACAGCATGATATAGATCCGCTTCTGGAATCTCCTCGGAGAACATATGCAAGATTGGCAGAAACATCGACCGAATGGCATGGAAGAACTCAGCCATTGGAATGAACGGATATTCCTTTTCTACCATCTGATAAATATCTTTCAGGAACACCTCGCTTGTCAGAAATTGGTGTACGTGGCGTCCTTTGCTTCCATATACATGAGACAATTTTGCTAAATCAGGAAATTCAAAATGGAACAACGCTTGATGTGCTTCGATTTCTTCTAACGTAAGTGGTTTTTCTCTTCGCCTTCTTCGACCTGGAGGCTTGGCTGAAGCCTGATCTAAAAATACTTCCCTTACTTCAATAACATTTTCCGGCAATTCATACTTAAAGTTCCCTTGATTTTCTATACTTGCTCCAATAACCCACAAAATAAATTCGTGCTGCGGCATGGCCTTGATGTAACTGTCGGCCCATGTGGAGACACCACCGCGTACATATGGGTAGGATCCTTCTAAAATCAAACAAATTCTCACTTTGTTTCGCCCCCTTCTATTCAAACGTAATCGTGACCGTTGCCTCACTTGCTTCCAGCAAATATAATTCGCCGCCAATGGAGGTGAGTTTCCCACCCGTCACTGATTGAATTCTGTCTTCTCTAATCCGGACCATTCCATAAAATTGATCATAGAAATTCTCAATTTCCATCCGAAACTCATTTTCACCTTCGATTCGTTTTAACTCGACCACATGATATCGTTGAACAGCTCGGGCTGCATCGCTCGCCTTTTGATGACGTAATTCTGGGGCCGCTTCTTCGAGCCAATCCAAGTAGCTGAGGAACTTTTCCTTTAAATATTCCCATCCTTTATCGGCGCCACGGTCTTTATCCAGCAGATCATCTGGGTGGAAAAAGATACTATTGACATAGTGAAACGTCAGCTCGTTAAGCCCTAGCCACTGATCGTAAATGGAAAGGTCCAGTCCCGAAACGGTACGGGGCAGCTCGACAATCCCATCTGGAGCAACGGTGAATTCTTGCTCGTATTCATTTCCAGTTACTACATAGAGTCCAGAGATTGTTTTAATACCAGGCAAGTCGGTCGTAAAGCGCTCGCGGGCTTCGCTCGACAAAATGTTAGAAGGCGGCACATATACGCTCACTTCTTGGTTAGGAAATAGCCATTTCGTATTTTCAGCCAAGGTATTCATTGCTTCCATCATGTTATCGGTCGATTCCCATGGTTGATATCCCAGCGCAGGGTCAAGTGGAAAATCATCAAGGACGAGCGGCTGATGATTGTAGCCGTGATACCCAATCTCTCCGCCTAGTGATAGGAGCAAGTTGCCATAAAAGGTAAACAAGTGCTTATCAACCGGCTCATTATAAGGCGGTGCTGTACTGTTCTTGTACGTATTGATCATCATATTGGTAAACGGAATCTCATAATCACGAGAAATCTTCATAATATCGGGTAACCAAATATTGGCAAAGAAGGAGGGAACATCCATGTCGTAGAAGCGACTAATGGATTCGTGGTGCCCTTCTGGGAAAGGCGCGGGGAAATCATCAATGAAGTAAACCGAGGAATTAATAACGGGGTAGGCGAAAACATCCAGCAACAAACTATATTCTGCTGCCAACATGCCTCGTGTTGTTTTTTCAAACATGTCAATATTGTTGACGACGATTCGCCCCTCCCCTAGCTCCGTTTCCCAAACGATTGGCGTATCCGTTTTTTCTTGCATAATATGTACGGTGGAACCTTCGGCAATTTTTACATTCATCGCATACGTAGAGAAGCCTTCCAGGTCATATTGAAATCCTTTTGACCCTACCATGAAGTCTGTTTGAATCTCCATTTGTTCCACCGTTATTTCACCTGGTTCAAATGACAAGAGGCCAAACTCTTCCTGATATTCACTCATAGCCCTGGCATAGGCATTCGGAATAATCGTTAGAAAACGCCCACCTAAACGAACCCAGTCCATAATCTCCTCTAACCCGCCTTGGTTCATTAAGTGATCCATTTGAACACTGCTCAAGACCACCGTCTGGTACGCTTGCAAGTCTGGGAATGGTTCGCTGTCTGTTTCTTTAATCGTGTAGACATCATAATCTACATCCATGGTCGTCAACACGTACGTGATTTGCTCGGTATAAATCTGAGAGACCTCACTCTCATCAACCAGCAGCAAACTCTCCTTTTCCTGCCCGATTGTCTCGATTTGACTAGCAAGATACGCTTGGGGCAACTCTTCCATAGCAGACTTTTGATCCCCTGCCACAATCCCGAACCGTTCCACCATCACAAAAGCTGCAATCAAAATCAGTAATCCCACAAATGCGTGAGTCATGGTAACGAATCTTCGTTTCAAAGATACTCCTCCTCTCTTATGCTAGCCAAAAAGCAATCACGCTTCTGGTATCAGGTGACAAGTAAACATGTGTGGCTTCTGCTCTTGAGATTTCCGCTCGCAAAGCAGCAATGTTTTGTTCCAAGTAGTAGTACTTCAGTTTTGATAAAAATAAAGTCTCATCATCCGGCCAGGTTTCTTGTGCTTCTACCAACCATTGGAATGCCTTTTCGAACAAACCTAGTTCGAGTGCATTGTCGACCGCAATGACACAATACGTATAATCCAACGCTCCTGCTTCTAAGTAATCGGTCAGAGTGGTATCGAGGTGGCGTCTTTGGATTCGTTCTGCATTTTCAGGTAAGAGACCACTCTTGATATACTGATCCAGCGTTGTGATATACGCTTTTTGGCTATCTTGCGTTTTCATTTTCAGCATGTTCGCAGCTTCGTTTTGAACACTTACCTCATAGTCGTTTTGAATCTGCATCAGTGCCGCCGAAGCATAGTGACTGACCTCTGTATCCTCGCTTAGGCAACTGCGCCGCAAAACTGCAACAAAGTCGCTCGGATTTTCTTGTACCAAACTCTTCATCAATTGACGTCGCAACATTGGATCTTCTAAGAGGAGTGCTTCTTCCAAAGAAATGAGTGTCTTCGCTTCCACTTCGTCTTCAACGAATGGACGTGTTAAAAATTCTGTCTGGTGCTCGAAGCGCTGCAAGTCCAACGCCCGGCTCCCTGCTTTCCCGTTCTTGACAGCAGAATGAGTAATCCAGAGCACCACCATTCCCCATACCGGAATGACACCTGCTAAAAAAAATACCTCAGTTGGTGCTTGGATTCTGTTTCTTTTCTTTAGAAAGAAAATTCCGCAACAAGCGGCTCCATGTACCAACACAAAAGAAAGAAAAAATTGATTGATCGACATATCTTTCCCTCCTTCTTATTGGCTTATCCGTTCTTTTGCGATTCCAGATTGCATCGCCTCCATCGTTACGATTTGTGGCAACGACGAAACGAATTCCTTTTCTGTAGATTGATAGAGGTGATGAATGGAAGAACTCAACAAAATTCCCGTCAGCTTGAATAAGTTTTCTTGATACGCATTCAATTGATCAAATGGCACATCATGGATGACAAAAAGAATGGTCGATTGCTCGTCGAGGATAATCGGGTAGAGATACACAGGTTCTCCTGCTTTTTTGGTTTTATTCATCCAGCCTTCGTTTTTGCTTGCTGCCTTTTGAAGCAGTGCAAAATTGGAAATCGTTAACTTTTCTGGGATTTGATTTTGGACAGCCGTAGATGCGGTAATGCGGTACGCTACCATGGAGTTGTTTGTGAGGTGATAAAAACTGAGGCTGTGATTCTGGAGTAATTCTTCGATGCTATGGAGGGCTTCATGGAAATAACGGGCAGGTTCGGCCTCTTCCAATTTTCTCAACGTAGAAAACAATCGGGCAAAGTTTTCTTGTGAACTAATGACTTTCTTCTCAATCTGAAGCTTGCTGTTCATCAGTTCGCTGTAGCGTTCATTCAAGAACACATAACGATCCGCCCATGATTCGTTTTCTTCCGTCAAGTTGGTCTCTGTCGTACGATGTTGATCGCGCAGGAAGCCTAACGTTGAACCAATTAATAAGTACAAGGCAAAAGGAATCCAGTTGGCAACGTTGTATAGTAACAGGCGCCAATCCATTTCTAAGGCGGCGTAATCCAAGAACAAGGCAAGTTGGGCGAAAACAGCGGCAGAAATTCCTGCTTTGTGTCCATGCGAAGCGGCAATGAAGACAACGAACACCAAACGGAAGTCAATGGTCCGGAAAGGAACCAGTCCGCTTGCTACAGTACTCAAGTAGCTCATCAAGAGATACCCGAGAACCATTTCCAAAGCAATAAACCATGTCGTATGGTTCTTCCGCAAAGATTGCCAATACTCCAAAATGGTGGTGCGATGCTTCGTTGCTGTCTTTTCAATTTGCTCCATTGCAAGGTCAATTTCATCCCTTACATCAAGTTGCGGACTCCAGCGAAATGCTTGAAAGGCAGGATCTGGATCAGCAGGCGGCGTTTTTATCCAGGGCATTCCTGAAAGGTAGATTTTTGCTTCTGGTCGTTTATTTTGTAATACTTGGGCAAATTCTTCGATCGTCAAACGGGTTTTTCCTGGTACTTCTAAGTGGGATACTTCTCTCTCCGGTTCCAAGAGGAGTCGTTCGATGAGAATGGCTAAATCTATTTGCGCTAAAAAGCTGATGCTCTCATGCGGCGTTCCGTCGAGGTGGATTTCATTTTCTGTAATCAATTGGGTTAAGGTATGGTGTAAATAATGATGTTGAGAAGCACTGCTGAATAAAAAGGGGATGTGAAGCACAGTTAGAGGGAGATGAAACTGTTGCTTGTATAGGGAACACAGTTCTAAACAGGTAGAACGAATTCTGCTTTCTTGATTTATTTCTTGTTCAAATTCATTGGCAGAAGAGACAATGATTATTTTCTTCACTTGATAGGTCGTGGCCGCATCCAAAATTTGGACCAACTTGCCTACTTCATCCATTTGCGAGGGGCCTTCTTCAGGTCGGTTCAAAAAGTACACGATATGGTCACATGCATGGGCAGAAAAAACACTATGGATTTGTTCTTGCCAGTGCTTTGGAGCTAATACCTTCGTACGTTCATCTGAAGCAATTTGATTCGTATGGTTTCCAACAATTAAGAGATGGCTGTGTTTCTTTAGGGGCTGATAGAATCGTTTGGACAACGAATCAACGTGTCCGGTGATGATTGTTTTCATGATGGAGTCCTCCTTTGGGGGGAAAGAAAATGGGGGCCGCACGTGGGGGGGTGAATAGCGCTTACTTTTTATTAGGTTAATATAGCACGTCCTCCTTCCATTGTCACGTAAAATTCCAACAATATTAAAAGCAGTTTAGAAGCGCTGCGCTTTCTTCGCAAAATGTTGTTTTTACCCTATAATGAGAAAGGATATTATTTTGATAAAGGAGTTTAGAGATGAATATACAAAAAAAGCGGTGGAAAATGCCATCTGCTTATACAGTTTTACTGGGAATTATATTAGTTGTTGCCGTCCTTTCTTGGATTATTCCGGCAGGCACATACGAAACAGATCCCGATGGAACGATTATCGCTGGAACGTATCAAGTTGTGGAACGTAATCCGCAAGGGTTGCTGGACGTCTTCATGGCACCGATTAAAGGAATGATTGGGACAGAGACTACGCCTGGTGCCATTGAAGTGTCCTTGTTTATTTTATTTATTGGTGGATTCTTAGGGGTCGTGAGCCAAACAAAAGCTTTGAATGCGGGAATCACCCAAATTGTGAAACGCAACAAAGGGAAAGAAAAGATGCTGATTCCAATCTTAATGGCCGTCTTCCTGTTAGGCGGGACAACGTTTGGGATGGCGGAAGAAACGATGGCCTTCTATCCTTTGATTATTCCGGTTATGGTTGCGGTCGGGTTTGATGTAATCGTCGCAATTGCAGTGGTGTTGTTAGGTTCTGGGATTGGCGTACTTGCTTCAACCGTCAATCCGTTTGCGACGGGCGTTGCATCGCAAACACTCGGCATCACACCTGGTGATGGAATTTTCTGGCGTCTCCTCTTGCTGGGTGTCCTGTACCTCGTTGCGGTCTTCTATGTGTACCGTTATGCCGCTAAAGTAAAGACCGATCCAACTTCTTCTCTTATGCACGGGATAGAAACCGAAGAGTTAGACGATCCCACGTCTGCTTCAGAAGTTTCTTCGATTACAAAACAACAAAAAAGGGTACTGGGACTCTTTATCTTTACCTTCTTGCTGATGGTTATTGGGTTGATTCCTTGGTCCAGTATCAATGAAAATTGGACATTCTTCGAGACCTTCCACCAATGGCTAATCAGTATTCCTTTCAGCCAAGCGATTTTAGGTCAACAAAGTGCTCCTCTTGGAACGTGGTACTTTGAGGAAATTACCTTATTGTTCTTCGTCATGTCGATTGTAGTAGGCCTCGTTGCCCGTCTTTCGGAAAAGGAAATCGTCTCCCATTTCTTTGAGGGAGCCAGAGATTTCTTAGGTGTTGCTCTAGTAGTTGGCGTGGCACGCGGCATTCAAGTAGTGATGAATGAAGGGATGATTACTGCAACCGTCCTTCATTGGGGTGAACAAAGTCTAGCTGGCCTTTCCCCTGTTCTGTTTATTATCTTTACTTATATCTTCTATTTACCAATGGCGATTCTCATTCCTTCCACTTCTGGATTAGCGGCAGCAACGATTGGGATTATGGGACCTCTCGGAGAGTTCGTCGGGGTGCCGGATCACTTAGTTATTACTGCTTATCAATCCGCGAGTGGCTTAGTCAACTTGATTACGCCGACTTCTGGTGTGGTGATGGGAGCATTGGCTCTTGGAAACATTCCGCTAACAAAATGGTGGAAGTTCACTGGTAAGTTAGTGGCTGTGATTTTCATTGTAACGTGTATCGTCTTATCGATAGGCGTTCTAGTAAGTTAGACAAACGAAATAGACCCAATCGAGTCTCTAAGAGAGCAAACTCGATTGGGTCTTCTTTTATCGATTAGGATTTGTTGTCGTCCAGCAACTCATCTTCTGAGTCCACACCTACGTCTTCCAATGCTTCATCCAGTTTATCAGCTGGAATCGTTTGATCTCCGTTTGGCTCGTCAGCTGAACCATGCACATTGCCTTCTGTTACAACAGGATCATTTTCCATGTCAGATGAATCGAATGCTTCTTCGGCTTTGCCGACATATTCATCCTTCATTTCTTTAGCTTGATCAGCCACTCTGCTCATTTTTTCTGTTCCGGCTTCTTTTAAGTCTTGAGCTTTCTCCATGCCGGTTTCTTTCCAGTCATGCGCTTTTTCAGAACTTACTTCTTTTAAGTGTTGGGCTTTTTCCATCCCTACTTCTTTCCATTCTTGCGCTTTTTCCATACTCGTTTCTGTTACGTCACTAAACTTGTTTTTGATGTCTTTTCGTAGCTCTTTACCAGATTTCGGTGCCAATAATAATGCGGCTACTGCCCCTGCTGCTGGTAAGAGAATCATCTTCGCTATTTCCATTTTCTTCACTTTAGCAGGCATTGCGTGACTGATTCCTTTTGCAATTTTTGCGTCAGCCTTCATTTTAGACTTGGCTAACTGGTGAGCGGAAGGAAGATAATCCTTAGCTACATCCATTGCGTCCATTGCATAATCCTTACTCATGTCCATCATTTTTGATACTTTCATCTTGTTCGTGCTCCTTTCAAAACCATCTTTTTTGAAAAAGAAATAGAAAGCTTCTACCCATACTTTATACCAAAATTCGCTTAATCCAAAATAAAACGATTTTTGAAGCAGCAAAAAACGAGCATATCCCTAAAAAGGGACTTGCTCGTTTTCAGAATTACTCATTTTCTTCTAGTTTGAAGTTTTTCACTTGTTCTTGCAAGTTCACAGCGATTTCTGACAAGGTTTCGCTTGCATTCGATACATTTTGAGAAGAACGGAATTGTTCTTGGGCAATGGCAGCTACTTCTTCCGTTGTAGCGGAATTTTCTTCTGCAATGGCAGACAAGTTTTGTACGACGCCAGACAGCTCATTGTTCTTCGTCATGATGTTATCAGAAGAAGTTTGCAGCTTCTCAACGACTTCCTTGTTCTTTTCAATTGCATCGGCAATGTGTTCGAACTTCACTTTGGTTTCTTCTACTTTTTGACCTTGGTTGGTTAACATTTTCTTGGTCTCATTCATGACTTCTACACTGTTTAAGGACGTTTCCTTCAACTCATTGATTACTTTCTTGATTACTTCGTTGAATCCGCGAGATTCTTCGGCCAGCTTCTTGATTTCATTTGCCACTACGGCAAAACCATTTCCAGCTTCACCTGCACGCGCTGCTTCAATGGAAGCGTTGAGAGCCAATAAGTTTGTTTGTTCTGCAATTGCTTCTACCATACCGCTCGCTTTTTCAATTTCTTGCGACTTGCGGTATGTTTCTTCAATCGTTTCATTTACTGCCCCATTGGTTTCAGTCGTTACGTGAATCAGTTCAATCAATTCTTCCAATACGGCATGACCTTCATCTTTCGTTCTTTCAATGTTGTCGGTTGCTTTGACTAATTGAGTCAGAATTTCAAAGTTCTTGTCCACGATGGTTTGAATGTTTTCTACGTTTTCGGAAGCTTCCTGAGTATCCGTTGCTTGCGCCGTCGCACCTTCTGCAATATTTTCGATTGCGGTGGCAATTTCATTTGCGCTTGCTGCAGAATCTTCGGCTGTTGCAGTAAGATTTCCAGCAATCGAAACAACATTATCGGAACTATTCGTAATCTGAGCGATGGTTGATTTCAGATTGCTCTGCATTAATTCTAATGCACGAGCGATATCACCGAGCTCATCTTTTTTCGTTGTATCTTTTTTCGTTAACGGCGAAGTGTAGAGAATCCCGTTCGAAATGTCTTTCGCCAAGATACTGCTATGGATTGCTGTATCCCCAAGGCGTTTGGAGTATAAGTAAATCAAGATCGAAACGATAATAACTGCAAGGACGGCAACTAGGACAAAGAGTTGGATGAGCCCCTGTAGTGATTCATCAATCCTAGCAGTCTCTACGTTAATTCCCATTAGCCAATCGGTTTGCGGTACGTGGTTGTAGTACATCCGATAATCTTCGCCATGGAGTTCGTAATTCTTCATGCCTTGCTGGGCTTGTTTCTCTGAATTAATGGAAGTAAGAGTGTCTGCAAGTTCTCTGTCTGCCTCATCAGCGATGTTTAGCTTCATGATTTTCTCTTCGTCTATATTGGAAATATAAACCCCTGATTTATCAATGACAAAGGCTTCGGCATCAAAGTCCAATTCAGTTTCTGCAATCAAGTTACCCACAACTGAAATATCAACGTCTACCGTTACTACCCCAAGAAGCGAACCAGGTCCCCGGTACATCGGTACAGCGACCGTAACCATTGGTGCAGCGGTAACTGGGTCCGTATAGGAAGCCGTCCAACCACCATTACCTTGTGAACCTACTTGGTACCATTCACTCGCATGAATATCAAAACTGCCTACTGTATACTCACGGCTGGCAATGGCTTCGCCACTTTCATTGACCATCGTATAAGGAGCGAATTTTTCCATATCGCGGTACGCATTTGGCGCAAACCAAATTCCCATCCCAACTGTTTCTGGATATAGTTCTGCAGTCTTCTTGAGCAAGCTATCGAATTCTGCTTCATCTGCTTCTTCATAAATATTTTCTACCGTACGAGCAACCGTTTCTGCTAATGCGCGCTCCTTCACCATTACCTTGTCAATTCCATTGGCACTTGTGCTCAGTTGAAGATGCATCCGCTTATCTAATGCATCCATGATTGTATTGCGGGAATAATTAAAAGTAATCAGACTGATGATGGTAATCGCTAACAAAATAGCCGGAATAACCATCATCAGCATATTTTTTGTGAGCTTCGGTAAGTTACTCTTCTTTCTATTCGGGCGATTCATTTTATTCAACTTCAACTTTTTCTTTATCGGTATCTTCTTCATCGGTTCCCTTTCCATCTCCATCTATGTATATTTTCAGCTTCTTTATCTATATCGGAGAGGTTTCGAAATTATTAAGGATAAATATCACAATATCGATACCCGTTTGGCAAAGGGACCCTTTTGAAGCTTAACGATTTAATCGAGCCGCCTTGCTATTGCCCATTATGGAACGAATCTCCGCATCAGAAACCAAGTTAAAGTCTCCACTAATCGTCAGCTTCAATACGCTAGCAGCCAACGCGTACTGAATGGTTTCTTCTGGACTAAATTCGTGAATCAAGCTGTGGACAAATCCTGCTCCAAACGCATCTCCCGCAGCTACCCCTTCCATTACATGAGGGTGATAAAGATTGGTTTCATAAAATTGTCCATTTTGATACAGCATGGCCATCCACTCACTGTCCTCTACCGAATAAATATTCCGCAAGACGCTTGCAACGGTATGGCAGTTCGGGAACTGTTCGGTCACCATTCGCATGGCGTTTTGATACTGTTTCTTTTGCTCCAGCGCTTGGCCATGATTGCTATCAAAGGCTTGGATTCCGAGCGCCGCTTCAAAGTCTTCGTCATGAGCCAAACAAACAGTCACATAATTCATGGCTTTCCTCATGAAGGCTTGTGCCTTTTCCGGTGCCCACATTTTCCCGCGATAATTCAAATCGCAGACCACTTCAATCCCTTGCTTCTGACAATACTCACACGCTGCTAAAATAGCTGCTGCCATTTCGTCTGAAACTGCTGGTGTCACTCCTGAGAAGTAAAAAAGTGTGACATCCTTAAATATTTCTGCCCAATTAAACTCGCTCTCTTTTGCTAAGGAAAACGCGCTATGTTTGCGGTCATACACGACATTTGTAGAACGAACGCTCGCTCCTTTTTCAAAAAAGTACAATCCTAATCGGTCACCACCACGTAAGACATGATCCGTTTGGACGTTGTATTTGCGCAAAACGGAGAGGGCCGAATCCCCTAGTAAATTTGCTGGCAACTTTGTGAGATAGGTCACTTCATTTCCCAATAACGCCAAAGAAATGGCTACATTTGCTTCCGCGCCTCCATACGTTGCTTCAAAGGTTTGTGCTTGTAAAATGCGTTCATGAGCGGGTGGCTTCAAACGCATCATCATTTCTCCAAATGTTAATACTTTCATCTTCTTCTCCCTTTCTACTTCTTGCTATATTCTTGGTTCAACTCTTGAATAAACGGTGTAATCTTCTCATCGTAATCCGGATAAGGAAACGAAAAAGTTACAGCGACTTTTTTCGCATAGGTGCGAAATAGTTCTTGGCATTGAATGAGTGCGTTAAAAAGATGTTGGTAACTGTCCGTTTGAAAGGTCGACAGGAGCGTTTGCCAATCGTCTTCCTTTACATGCGGCTCCAAGAACTTATATTGTTTGCCCAAACTGAATGTATAGCCTTCTCTTGCACCGATTTCCCATGCCATCATCTTCAGTAAGACAGGACGAAGATATTGATGAAGATAATCAGCCGCATACAGAAACTCTTTTCGTGCGAGTCCTTTCGCCACATACGTACTGATCCACCAGAATTCATTGGAACAATCCTCATAGTTTTTCTGGGTCGGCGGTTTGATCCAGTACTCTTTGTCAGTCGGTATAATCGGTTCTTCCAAGCGTTGATCCTTATCCAAAAGAACCTTCACCAAGCCATCACTCTTTGCGAAGTAATCTGCCAGCTCTCTGAGAGGGATGAGCTTCAAGTCAATCCGGTTGCCGTCTTCAAACAGCATCAGATAAGAAAACCAATTCCCTAATGTGGCAGGATATAAAGTCGACTCCTCGGGCTTTTGCATCATGAAGCGCGGTCCAAATACCTCCAGCCACTCTTCATTGGCACGAAATGCAGCTACATCCGGAACAAAATAGGAAACATCATAGTCCTTATAAGGATCATCTGGAATAGCTGGATTCGCTCTGGACCCTTCCAATGTTACGAATCGAATGCGCTCTTCTTTTTGCGCCACTTTTAATAGGAGATCCATCATTTCCTTTTCCGTACGCATTTCATTCGCTCTCCGTTTCTAACTCTTTAATAAAATGAACGGTTTTGCTGATCATGTGATAACCAACCATTTTATGAAACGTATGGCTGAGAACATTTTCGCATTCCGCATCTGATGCAATTTCTGTGCATCCTTTCTCTCTTGCTCGTACTAGTTCACTCGCTACCTTTTGCTTTCGGTAATCGGTTTCACAAAACAATTGCTGTGCCATTCGTACGAGAGCGGGCAACTCTGCTGCTCGAACTTCCCTTATTTCCATTTACCGCCTCCTTTTCGAGTAAAGCCTTGCTTCTATTATACCGCTTGAGGAGCGAAAATGGACTTTTTTCTTTCCATCACGTATGCTCTAGTGGAGGTGGAAAAGATGAAATTAACCATACGAAAACGCACACTAGGTACTATTCCACTCTTGGAAGTTGTACCTAAAGAAAAGCGGAATCAAACATTGCCGCTCATTATTTACTACCACGGCTGGCAGTCGGCGAAAGAGCTTAACTTAACCCAAGCACGTCATTTAGCACACGAGGGGTTTCGGGTAATCTTGCCTGACGCAGCCAATCATGGGGAGCGCAAGCAACCGATCTCCAAAATCCCTTCTTTAACTTTCTGGCAAAGCATCCATACCAACTTGATGGAATTCGGCTATATTCTCCACCATTTCCAGAAAATGGGATTGGCAGGTGATGAAATAGGCGTTGGCGGAATCTCGATGGGCGGAATCACGACTTGTGCCCTTTTGACGCATCATCCTGAAATCAAAGCAGCTGCTTGCGTGATGGGTTCACCGAAGCCTCTTGCTTACCGCGAGCGAATCGTCCATCACGCCACAACAGCTGGTCGTTACTTTCCAGATGACTATCGAGATTTGTTGGATTGGGTTCCGAAGTACGACCTCTCCCTGCACCCAGAAACGATTGCCGGTCGCCCGCTCTTCTTTTGGCATGGACAACAAGATCATGTGGTGCCGTACGATGACGTAGTGGAATTCGTCGAAGAGCATCCCGAAAAAGCGAATATTCAGTTCATCGATGAAAATGAAGGACATTTAGTGAAAGTAGAGACAATGGAAAAAGTTGTCACATTTTTCACCGCACATTTACGTACCTAACAAGCAGTCCTGAAGTTTCGTTGCGATAGATGAGCTGAGCTCCGTGCTAGCGCAACACAACAACTACTATCGTTGTGATAGAAGAGTCGAACGGGACGATATCACAACGCAAAGGCTCCTATCGTTGCGATAGCCCCACTGAACGCGGTGCTAACGCAACGATAAAAGTGACAACGAAATGAACGAAGGAGAGTGGGACAAAAGGCGTTTAGCTTCGAAACTTCTAACGCATACCATATCCGTAGGCAGCTAAAGCTGCAACGGCTATGGCAACTGGAACGAAAAAGCTCCGATGGTCGTAGACCATCGGAGCATTAGTTCGGAAGCACTGTGGGCTCACGCCCAAGTGTATCATGCTTGTAAGCTGCTAAAGCAGCAACAATCATGACAAAGTGACATCGGAGCTGCCTTTTAGGGCATGTTTACGGAGCAAATATTCGTATGTAGAAGAGGAGGCTGGGACAAAAGCCCCAATCCTAAAAAGTTCCACACCATCGAACGACTAAATGGTGTGGAACTTTTTTTACTTTTCGCAAAGATTTTTAAATACAAAAAGAACACCCTCTGGTAAAATTAGAGTAACGACAAACTAATCTCAGGGGGTGTTCTTTATGTACAAACAGTATACTATAAACCAGGTGATTTTGCCTCTAGATTTGGAATTTAAATTACAGAAAAATGATGTCGCTTTTGCCGTGAACGACTTGGTGGAAAG
>NZ_JARBEA010000090.1 GCF_028863945.1 Jeotgalibaca caeni
GTGCAGGGATACAGATAGAATAATAGCGCCACAATACGCTTTTAGTGAATATTTAGGAAAACTATGAATTATTCAGGAACAAAAAGAATCTTTTGAAAAAAACATAAAGAAAATAGGAGCTTTTCACCAAGAATATGATGCGTCAGTCCAAAAGCTTCACCAATGGAGAATAGACTACAAACCCCCATCAGAAGAAATGGTCTGGTATCATTTTCAGGAAGAGGCTGCGCGCTATTATGCTGCATTAGATAAGTATTTTTATACAGGAAGAAAGCAAGCGAGTGAATTATCCAAGAAAACCAAACTTTCTCAAAAGATATTAAAAAAAATCTCTGAATTACAGCTCAATAGCCAGCAATTGCGAGCAACGTTACGAAGTTGGCAAGATTTTGGTGCGAAGTACGCTTTACTACAAAAGAAGGTACTCATCGGTGATGTGATGGGACTCGGGAAGACGTTGATTGCCATTGCAGTAATGGCTCACTTAGCAGAAGAAGGTAAGCAGCACTTTTTAGTAATTTGTCCCTCCAGCATTATGGAAAACTGGTCACGGGAAGTGAAAAAACATTCTACGTTAAATCCGGTCCATTTACATGGCACGAAAGTTAATCGAGAAGCAGCATTATCTAATTGGAAAGAAAAAGGTGGTGTAGGCATTACAACCTACGAAACAGCTATTAAGCTGAATTTTTCTGATGCTGTGATCGATGTCTTGGCAGTAGACGAAGCTCATTACGCAAAAAATCCAGAAGCAAAGCGTTCCAAGAATGTCTATGCATTAAGTGAGAAAAGTCCGTATACTATTTTCCTAACAGGTACACCACTAGAGAATCGAACGTCAGAAATGACAGCACTGATTTACGCATTGCAACCGGAAATTGCCCATACCATCCGGAATCCAAAAGTGCATAATCGGCCAGAGGTGTATCGGAGGGAGATTGCTCCGGTTTACTTGAGACGTTCGAAAGAAGATGTGCGTCTAGAACTTCCGCCATTAAACCAAGTTGAAGAATGGGAAGAGTTCGGAAAGAAAGAATTCAAAGTATACAAAGAGGCAGTAGCGGATGGGAATTTTATGCTGATGAGGAGGGCTGCTTGGTCAGGGGGTTCGGTTAGTGAGAGTCCTAAATTAGAGCGGTTGAAAGAAATCTGCGAGGAAGCAGCTATTAATCATCAAAAGGTAATCGTCTTTTCGTTCTTCAAAAGTGTACTTACAACCGTAGAAGCGGCCCTTTCTAACAAGGCTATTGGAGTAATTAACGGCGATGTACCGATAGCAAGACGCCAAGAATTGATTGATGAATTCAAAAGTTCGAGCAACAAAAATGTTATTGTTGCCCAAATTACCACGGCTGCACATGGTCTCAATATGCAGTTTGCAAATATTATTATTTTCTGTGAGCCACAACTAAAACCTTCACTAGAAAATCAAGCAGTAGCAAGAGCCTATCGAATGGGACAAACACAATCGGTTTTTGTTTATCGTCTGTTAACTCCAGATAGCATCGATGAATTAATGATGGATATGTTGAGCAGTAAACAAAAACTCTTTGACGCTTATGCAGATAAGTCTTATCTATATGAGGAAGCGAGCCAGCAAGATGTAATGACCCAAGTGCCAGAAGAGCATATGAAGCAAAAATCATTCTTCTCGAACAAGACCGTCTTGGAGTGGGAGAGAAAAAAGAACTTCAACAACAAACGTAATGGATCTCTATTTCCCTGATATTTTGATTCCCTAAACCTTCTATTTCGGTTAAAATAAGTTGATTGAATAGATGAAAAAGGGGGATAGGGATGAACAGGAAGTGGAAGGGCATCCTACTCGCAGGCTTTGGTGGGAGTATGTGGGGTTTTTCAGATATTTTTGCCCAATTATTATTTAGGCAACATGCAGTTCCAAGCGAATGGTTGGTGAGCACCCGCCTGTTGGTTGCAGGGGTACTTGTCTTATTGTATAGTCGCTATACGAAAAAGAAAGATATTTGGATCGTCTTTAAGGATCGGGGAGATTTATCCAGGCTTCTCGTTTTTTCGTTAGTAGGAATGGTATCGGTTCAATTTTTCTTTTATAAAACGATTGAATTAAGCAGTGCTTCCCTTGCTACCATACTCCAATTCATCGCACCTATTTTTGTATACGGCTACTTAGTTTTACGAAAAGAGAAGCGCCTGAAAGTAACAGAACTATCCATTATTTTATTGTGCTTCTTCGGAGTTTTCTTGATTCTAACAAATGGAAACTTTACCAAACTGGCGGTAACGCTGGGTGGATTCATGATGGGGATTATTTCAGCGATCGCACTAGCCTTTTATTCCTTACAACCACGAGCTATTTTGGCAAAGTATCACTCCACCGTTATTGTTGGCTGGGGAATGACCATTGCAGGACTTGCATTTCAATTCGTTCATCCGATCTGGCGACCTGAATTCACGCTTACAGTCGACAGCTTCTTCCTTCTTGTAGGAATTATCATTTTGGGAACGGCAATTGGTTTTGTCGCTTATATGACGAGTCTCACGTATATTGACGCGTCCCTCGCCAGTATCGTAACAGCGCTAGAACCTCTTTTAGCAGCTGTCTTATCTGTATTTGTATTCAATCAAGTATTTGGTATGCTGGAAGTGATAGGAATCATCATCGTAATCGTTACGGTTCTCTTATTATCCAGCTCTAGCAACAAAAAAGAAACAACCGTCCTCGTAGACGATCAATTAATTAATCATATCTAAAGGGGAATTTTATGTATAAATTAGAATCAGATTTGGCTCCGGCAGCAGTTGGACCATATTCACAAGCAATCGTTACAGGTGATCTTGTTTTTCTATCCGGTCAATTAGGACTCGACAAAATAACTGGACAAATGGTCGATGGAATTAAGAACCAAACGACTTAAGCTTTCCAAAATATTCGGTATGTTTTGGCTGAAGAAAATCTAACACTTGACGATGTAGTAAAAGTAACCGTCTTATTAAATGACATCAAAGATTTTGCAGCTGTAAATGAAATTTACGCGGAACAGTTTAATGAACCCTATCCAGCTAGAAGTGCTTTCGCGGTAGCCGCATTGCCCCTAGGTGGGTTAGTTGAAATCGAAGTGATTGCAAGCAAGGCGAAAGCATAAAAATTTGAGAGGAGAGGCCGGGATACAACTCCAGCCTCTTTTCTATATAAGGAGTGTCAACGATTGATGTTTAATAAAGAAGAAACCGTATCTTTCTTAACAGAATTACTTTCTATAAACAGTCCAACAGGATATACGAAAAATGCCATTGATTTTTTGAAAGCAACCATCGAAGGTTATGGCTATCAGACAGAAAGAACACCAAAAGGAAATTTAATAGTCCATGTAGAAGGCGAAAACAAAGACATCACACGTGGATTAAGCGCTCATGTGGACACATTAGGATTAATGGTTCGTTCGATTAACAGTGATGGGACATTGGCCCTTACAAAATTAGGTGGGCCGCTTACTCCTACTTTAGACGGTGAGTACTGTGAGATCATTACTCGTGATGAAACCATTTATTCTGGAACGATTTTATCGAACGCTCCTTCGATCCATGTTTTCAAGGACGCTGGGACAAAGGAACGTGACATCGATAATTTGGTTGTCAGAATTGATGAGCGTGTAAAGAATGAAGAAGACGTCAAAAATCTCGGCATCCAGAATGGTGACATCGTAGCGTATGATCCCAAAGTAGTGGTAACCGATTCAGGCTTTGTTAAGTCTCGGTTTTTGGATGACAAAGCATCAGTCTCTATTCTCGTAAGTATTTTGAAGAAACTGAAAGAAAAACAAATAACCTCGGCGACAAACTTGACGTTTATTTTTTCGACGTATGAAGAAGTAGGTCATGGAGCTGCGTGGATTCCAGAAGAAATTACAGAGTTGCTTTCGGTTGATATGGGATGCATCGGCGACGACCTTGCTTGTACCGAATTTGATGTATCCATTTGTGCGAAGGATTCGTCTGGTCCTTATGACTATGAATTAACTACACATCTCATTCAATTGGCAAAAGAGCAAGGCTTGAATTACGTCGTAGATATTTATCCGATGTATCAGAGCGATTCTTCAGCAGCACTTCAAGGTGGTGCCAATATCCGGGCTGCACTAATTGGCCCAGGTGTAGCAAGTAGCCACGGGATGGAACGCACGCACGTGGATGCAATCGAAAACACATTTAAGTTGATTGAAGCTTATATAAAAAATAAAGGGTAGTAAAAAAGAACGGTCCTTCGTTAGAAAAGGGCGGTTCTTTTTTCTTTTTCAAAATAAATCATTTTAAGGATGTTTCGTGAGTAAATACCCGTCTTGTCTTTTGAAATGGGCTTAAAACCTTCGAGAATCGTTTGGTCAAATGGAGGATACACAATTCCAATTGTGTATCCTATTAAACGTTGCTATACCATAGGGTAAAGTGGTACACTAAAAGCACTGAAATTGTTAATTAGTTAAGAAAAGCGTTTTCAACCATCCTTTTTACCTCTTTTAGAGGTATCTCATGCAAGAGGGACAGAACGCTCATTAATTCACAAGTCAAAACTAAATAATGAAGGGATAGACAAAAGTGAATTTTACATATCCGATTAAACAAAAAAAGCAAATTAAAAATTTAATGGCAGTCTATCCGGCTGAATCCAAAAAACGCCTACTTCTGGAATTCGGTTTACGAACAGGATTACGGATTAGTGATATCCTCGATTTAAAAGTGAAGGATGTTCATAAACAAGATTTCGTTTGGGTTCAGGAAAAAAAGACAAAAAAGAAGAAGATGCTATATTTGCATCCCAAACTTCGGCAGTCAATAAAAGTGTATGTAAAAAGTGAGAATTTGAAACCATCAGACTATCTATTCTTTTCTGAAAAAAATCCCAAGCAGGCGATTCAACGGATGCAAGCGCATCGGATTATTTCCTATGCTGGTGACATGATCGGTGTGACCCCTTTAAGTGCTCACTCGTTACGTAAGACTTTTGGTTACTGGTCATATAAGCAGGGGGTGGATATCAGCCTACTGCAAACAATCTTTCAACACTCATCCCAGGCGGTAACCTTACGGTATATCGGAATTACGCAAGAAAGCATCAACAAAGTTTATGCAACCGTTGATATGGGATTCTAATAATAAAATATAAAACAGCCGTATTCCTTGTAGACTGACATACTGATTTGAGACAAACATAAAACACCTTCTTAGGCTGCTAATCCTCTGTATTCCAGAGGGGATTG
>NZ_JARBEA010000091.1 GCF_028863945.1 Jeotgalibaca caeni
CTTTGGCGGAATTACATTTTGAGTGTACCACGAATGGCTTATTTATTTGTCTAGCTTAATTTTACAATCGACGTTTTAATAAAAAAATAAGAGATCATACATTTGAACATAATTTATAGGTACTTTTGTATTAAGGCCAAATAATACTCTATTATCTAAGGAATAGGAAAGGTGAATAGAATGAGCAATTCGAATCAATCAAAATTAGATAAATCTTATAATTTTTTATTGAATAAAAAAAAACAAGCAGAAAGTTTTACAATTGACGAGTTATGTGATTATACAGATTGGAAGCCAGCAACTGCTAAGACCTACCTAAGTAAAAAATGGAAAGATTTAGTTTCAAAAAAAAATGGTAAATATTATAATGTAAATGAAAAATTCGATTTTACTCTTAAAGAATACAATCTTTATATGTCACAAGTCCAAGAGAAAAGTACTAATTATCAACAATCTTTTTTATCTACAGAAGTAGAGTTATTAATAAAAAAGTCTAGAGACTCTGCAATCTTAGCGATTGATTCTTATAACAGACCTCAGACTTCCTTTAGAACCCAAGGCTTTACAGTATTAATGATAATTGCTTGGACATCTTTACTTCATTCTATATTCGAAAAAAATAATGTTGACTATTTCTATAAAGATGACAATAATGTTTCAAAAATGATAGATGGCGACAAAAAAGCATGGGAATTAAGCAAATGTATTACGGAATTCGGTAAGCTCTCTGTAACTGTAGAAAGTAATTTACGTTTGTTTATAAAGTTGCGTAATAAAATTGAGCATCGCTATAGTCCTGTTTTTGACTTAGATATCTGTGGACATTGCCAATGCTTACTATTTAATTATGAAGAACTACTAACTTCTACTTTTGGAAATGAGTACAGTCTAAATTCTTCATTAACAATCCCATTGCAAGTGGTAAAGACTCAACAAAGCAGAAATATTAACTCAATGAAAAACGTAGAAGCTGAACATTATTGGGACTTAAAAAACTTATTAGAAGAATATCAAAAGTCTCTCCCTTTTGAAGTTTATTCGAGTATGGACTACTGTTTCAGAGTTTTCCTTGTTCCGAAAACAGGCAACAATGTTAATACATCAGATCTAGCTATAGAATTTATTAAATATGATCCTGAAAATACTAACTTATTAGAAGACTTGAATAAACAATTAGTCATCATTAAGGAAAGAAATATACAAGTTGCAAATCAAGGTAAGTACAAACCGAAAGCGGTTTCGGAAAAAGTGTCAAATAAGCTTCATAAACCTTTTACTGTAAATCATCATACTAAAGCGTGGAAATATTTTGATGTTAGAAAATCTGGTAACCAGGCAGCAGGCTGTGATACTAGATATTGTCAATTTGACGAAGCCCATGACAGTTACGTGTATACACAAAATTGGATAAACTTTTTGATAAACAACCTGTCTAATGAAAATGAATATCTTCAAGTCATCAACTATAAGGAAAAATAATATGAATAATACTTCAACAGCAAAGAAATGGCTTCTCTTAAACAATTACGAAGATATCGCACTACTAATAGATATTGTAATATTTAGATGGAATTTGAAAGGTGTTAAAACGAGAAGAAATTGGTGGGAAATACTTGCTGGTAAAAAAAGATGGTAAACCATACGTGATTGAAGCAATAACTTTTCCTATATTAAAATCGGCTCAATTACGACAAGGCTTATCTGTCACTAGTAACGCACTTTGTAGAAATACAGACGAAGTATTCCCAATCATAAACATCTCTAATAGGTAGAAGTAATTAAATTCAGAGAAAATTAAGAATAAACTTCAATACAAAGATGATATTTTCGTAATATTCAAATTTTATGTGGATAGAAACCTCTTAAATATCACCAAAAATTAAATTTATTTTGGTAGATATATTAAGGGGCTTCTTTAATGGTCCAGCATATTTTTATTTAAACACTCTCTACCATACTTAAGATTTCTTCAATCCAAGCATTTATAGTGGACCCTCTTCTTTTTTCAGTAACAGCAGAATATTGATAGGAAGAAAGAAGAGAATGTTCTTTTATTATTTCATGAATTTCAGTAGGTGATAAGCGGCCTCGTTTCTTGATCCTTGCTTTCATCAAAATCGCAAAGGGTTTGTGGGAAAGGATTTGTCTGATCAAAATCATTCTTTTTTCTCTAACTCCGCTGTTTACAAGCTTATTACCTAAATTTGTAAGTGAGACAGTTGAGTCACTATTCAATTTAGCTAATCCTAAATAAATAGCTGCTCTGGAATAATATTGAGCTTGCCTATAAACAAAATCATTTTGAAGTGTTAAATCTTCGAGTGATACTTTTCCTTCTATTGAGTCATCGATCGTTGTAAGCATCTCTACTACCCTTAAAAAATTATTAGCCTGCGGAAAAGGAATATCTTTAGGTTCAGGTACATAACCTTTATTCATTAGGAGTTCTTCAATATCTCTCATAGAGATAGCACCTTCATCAATTATATAGTTTTTTCGATAAAGTAATTTAATAGAATTATAGTTATTAACATCTTCGAAATCAAATACACTAAAATTATATATACCATTTTCATATTGTAAAAATACTGGAGTGACCTTTTTACATACTTTATTAGTCCATAATCTGTATGGATAATACAATTGTCTAATTAAAAACGAACTAGTTTTATTATTTTTTGCTTCAACTAAAACAAGATTTTTTTCTGTTTCGAACCCCGCATCTACTTCAAGTTGGCTATTCTCAACATCTATCTTAAACAACCTATCTTTTTCATCCGTTCCTTGAATGTTAAACGTAAAACTTTCAGAGCTTCTTCTGCCACTTATTGTTTGGAATACCTTTTCAACTCCAAACAATTCATGAACCATTCCACTTATATAAGCTACGTTTAACATACTCGATTCAGAAGTTATACTTTGATAGTCTAATGTCTCTATCCAATCTGGAAAAGGTATTTTATTTATATTCTGTCTAAATGCATTTTTGGAATCATCAATTTGAGAATAAGCATTAAATTTTCCGATTACGTATGATCCTCTTGTAATTGGAAGAATAGATAATCCGTTGTGAAAAAACAAATCAGGTAAGCTATTGACATAATCAAATTTTGTCATTAGTCTTGCTTCCTTAAATTCATTAATTTGGGCAGAGGTTATAATGAATTTTCCTTCATCTTCGATTTTATTTAGAATATTGTACTTTTCAAAAATTTCATTCCAATTTTTATCTATCTTTCTTTCACTATTTCGTCCTGATTTTTTAGTCATATGATCCCCTCACAAGTCATAGTTACGAATCAAAACTTCACCTATTTCTCCTCTTTTACTTCCTATTGAATTAACATTTCTTCTAGCAGATACATATTCAATTATATAATCCTTATACAATTCTTCTATAAAATCTACTTTAGAGTTAGATAGTAAAAATTTAACTCCTTTAGCATTTAGCTTATCACATAGTTTCTTTAGTCTAATTTGTTCCTTTTCATCAAAACCTGATTGTGTGTAGCCAGTAAAATTTGCAGTCGTTGTTAACGGCGCATATGGTGGATCAAAGTATACGAAAGCACCCTTTCGAATGTTTTTCAAGGCTTCTTCAAAATCTCCAGTTAAAAATTTAATTTTACTTTCATTAAAATACGCATTCAATTCTCGTAATACATTTTCATTCTTAATATTCGGATTTTTATATCTTCCATATGGTGTATTAAAAAAGCCTTGGCTATTAACTCTATACAATCCATTGTACCCTGTTTTATTAAGATAAATTAATCTAGAAGCTCTTTGAATATTTGACCATGATTTATATTCAGGTGTCCTGTCAACTGCTCGAATGTCATAATAATACGCTTCTGTATTCTCATGTTTAGATAGATCCTCTATAAGCTCTTCTACATTCTTCTGAATTACTTGGTATGCATTTATCAATTCAGAATTATAATCATTTACAACTGCTTTTATTGGTTGCAGATCAAGAAAAACTGCGCCCCCCCCTAAAAATGGTTCATAATAAGTCGTAATAGAATCTTCTTTTGGCATCCTACTCCTAATTTCAGGCATTAACTGTCTTTTTCCCCCAACCCATTTAACAAAAGGTTGTGCTAATTCTCTTTTCATCAAATTTTCTTCCTTTTTTAATTACTTATACTTTTATATTATATACAGATTCACCTTAACACAAACACTTGTTCGCATCAAGCCTATCGTTATTGTAAGTTCAAACAAGATTTTCAATGTTACTCCCTTATTCTCAAGTTTAACAGTACAAAAACAAAAAAAACATAGATTAATATAATTTTATAAAAGTTTGTTTTTAAAAAAGGAAATCGTATATTTTTACGCATCTTATATATAGAAAAAAGGAGGTTTTTATATGCCAAAAATAAATTCAGTACTATCTTATGTAGATAGAGGCCCATGGGGAAAAAGTGGTTACCGAGGTAATTGTTCAGGGTACGTAATTAAAGATTTAATAGAAAACTATTTTCCAAATTCATCACCCAAGCAATTTATTGAGGTATTTAGCGGAGGGGGAACAGGAGAAGATGTTGCTAAATCATTAGGAATAAATAACAGTGTCCATTTAGACTTAATAAATGGTTGGAATGCGCTAACTGATGAAATTCCACTTCAAGCAGATTTTATTTTCTCTCATCCGCCGTATTGGAATATAATCAATTATCAAGCAGTACGAGAAGATATTAATAAAGATGATCTTTCGTCTTTTGATAGCTATGAAAATTTTATTAAATCTTTGAATTTAATAAACAAAAAAATATATGATGCTTTATTACCCGGAGGAATATATGCAATGCTTATTGGTGATGTTAGAAAAAAAGGGCAATACTATTCCTTACAAAAAGATTTAGATTGGTATGGTAATCTCATAGCACATTTAATTAAAATACAAAACAATACTAAAATGGAAAATTTTCAGTATACAAACATGAACTTCATTCCAATTTTACATGAACATATTTTAGTTTTTAAAAAACCTATTCCTTAAGTATAAAAAGTGGACTATTTATTGAAACAGCAAGTTTTTAATTTATCTAAAATAGATAACTAAAATAACCAATTGTTTAATAAATAGCCCACTATTTAACCTAATATTTAAGCAAACATTCTTTTATCTCTATATACTGTTTGTGGCAAGATAAACGTACATACAATTGCAGCGCAAAAGTACATAGCTCCGCAAGCAGCTTAGGGTAAAATAA
>NZ_JARBEA010000092.1 GCF_028863945.1 Jeotgalibaca caeni
AAGTAAAAAAAGTTCCACACCATTTAGTCGTTCGATGGTGTGGAACTTTTTAGGATTGGGGCTTTTGTCCCAGCCTCTTTTTCTTTTTTAAATTTTTGAACCTTTTCTTCTTAGCGTTTCATTCTGGTTCATCCAAATTGCGTGATATAATGAATTCGTATTATTCAGTAGTAATGGAGGGAGCTGCATGAAAAAGTTAGTAAATGGCGCGCAAATGAAAGCCATCGATACTTATTCAATGGAAAAAATTGGCATACCTTCCCTCGTACTGATGGAAAATGCTGCAACACAGACCGTTCAATTTCTAGAACGTCATATTTCGAAGGAAGATATTATTCTCGTTTTTTGCGGTCCGGGAAATAATGGTGGTGATGGCCTCGCTATCGCTCGCATCTTATTAAACCACGGCTATCAAGTAGACGTTTTTTTTGCTGGAGAGAAAGAACAGATGACTCCAGAAACGCATCAACAAATGCAGATGATCGAGAATCTGGATATCCTAGTCTGGAATTCTTTGACGGAAATAAAGTTATCTAACTATACCGTATTAGTGGATGCTCTTTTGGGAATTGGATTAAGTTACAATTTACAAGACCCATATGTTGAAATTGTCGAAGAAATCAATCGGCATAAAGGACCCGTGTATGCAGTAGACATTCCATCTGGTATTGCCGCTGATGACGGCAAAGTGAAAGGGACGGCAGTAAAGGCAGATTATACAGTCACATTTGGCATAGCGAAAATTGGTCACGTTTTATACCCAGGGGCAGAATATTGTGGAGAGTTGGTTGTCACAGACAGCGGATTTCCTCCGGTAGCAGTTGACGCAGTTTCGAGTAACTGTGTGACGTATGACAAAACAGACCTCGACAAACTACCCAAACGCAAGGACTATAGTAATAAAGGGACGTTTGGCAAGGTACTCGTGATTGCAGGCAGTGAAAATATGAGCGGCGCCGCCTACCTCTCTGCTAAAGCTGCGTATCGGACGGGTGCAGGACTGGTAGAAATTTTAACGCCAGAAGCAAATCGAACCATTTTGCAAATTCAAATTCCAGAAGCGATTCTGACTTCCTATGACCCGGAACTTTTGAGTGAGCGAAGTGAGAAAGAAAAAATTAAGCGGACTGTTGAACAGGCAAGCCATGTCATCATCGGACCGGGAATTGGCACCTCAAAAGCTAGCCACGAACTCTTGGATCTGGTTACTTTGTATCTAGATGCACCGGTTGTTTTTGATGCAGATGCAATCAACTTAACAGCGGCTTACTACAATACGTTCCCTTTGATGCGGAACAAAAGCGGGGTACGAATTAGTGAGTTTTCACAATCACTGCCGCCAGGTTCCATTATCACGCCTCACTTGAAAGAGTTGGCACGCTTGCTGGATCGAAATGTGAAAGAGATTCAGCAGGATTTATTGGGAACGACGAATGTTTGTACATATGATTCTGAATTGGTTTTTGTAGTGAAGGATGCACGCACCATCGTGGCTCATGAAGATCAGCGCTATATTAATACTTCAGGAAATAGCGGCATGTCAACCGGGGGAACAGGTGATGTGTTGACGGGTATTTTAGCTGGTCTATTGGCTCAAGGAATGAAACCTTTTGAAGCTGCAAAGCTGGGTGTCTACATTCATGGACTAGCCGGCGATTATGCAGCCAAAAAAGGATCCCCTTATAGCTTGATGGCTTCCGATGTGATTGAAGCGCTTGGTCAAGTGATGAAAGTGGACAGCGCAATAACTTCAGTTGATACATAAAAGTGTTTTATGTATTAACTGAGCATTTTAAAAAGATTCAGTTGATACATAACTACTAAAAACAGCCCACTCCGAAAAAAGGGGCGGGCTGTTTTCTCATCTATATTATCCGTTTACTACTGAACCACCGTTGACGTGAATCGTTTGGCCGGTCACGTAGCTAGAATCTGAACTAGCTAGGTAAACATAGGCTGGCGCTAATTCATAAGATTCACCTGGGCGTTTCAGCGGGGTGCTGCCGCCAAATTCTTGCTTGTCTGCACTACCACTGCCTGTTGTAGCTGGAATTAGCGGTGTCCAAATTGGTCCTGGCGCAACTGCGTTCACGCGAATCCGCTTCGAAGTAAATTCTTCATTTTGCGCTAATGATCTCGTAAAGGCAATGATTGCACCTTTCGTAGAAGAATAATCCAGCAAGGTCGGCTGACCTTTGTAAGCAGTAATCGAGCTGGTATTAATAATTGATGCGTCCTCATTTAGATATGGCAATGCAGCTTTTACAAAGTAGAACATCGAGAAAATGTTCGTCCGGAAGGTCCGGTCTAATTGAGATGCGGTAATATCTAAAATAGAATCGCGCGACACTTGTTGAGCGGCATTGTTTACCAAGATATCGATGTTGCCAAACTTCTCAACGGTTTCTCTGACAACGCGCTCGGCAAGTTCTTCATCGCCCACGTCTCCTGTAATCCATAACAATTCTGCACCGTACTGCTCTACCAAATTACGAGTGCGCTCTGCATCTTCACGGTCTTCAATATCTACCAAGGTCAGGTTTGCGCCCTCTTTGGCAAATGCAATGGCAGTTGCTGCTCCGATTCCACTGTCGGCTCCCGTAATAATCGCTACTTTTCCTTCTAACTTCCCAGCTGCACGGTAGTTTGGATTATCGATTTGTTCCGGTTTTTCCATAGAGCGGTTTTCATCTTCTTGAAAATAATTTTCTTTAGGTTGTTCACTTTCAATGATGTCTTTTTCTCTTTCATCCATTGACCATCTCTCCTTCAGAAATATGAATATGAATTTTTATCCGTTCACAACTTCTCCGCCGTTTACATGGATTGTTTGTCCAGTTACGTAACTCGAATCTTCGCTTGCTAGGTATACATATGCTGGCGCACATTCATAAGATTCCCCTGCGCGTCCAAGCGGTTGGCTGCTGCCATGCTCTTCTTTGGTACGGTCGACGGTAGCTGGAATTAATGGTGTCCAGATTGGTCCCGGCGCAACAGCGTTCACCCGAATTTTCTTGCCCGTAATTTCTTCGTTTTGTGCCAAAGAACGAGTAAATGCTAGGATCGCACCTTTTGTAGATGCATAATCAATCAACTCTGATGATCCGCGGTATGCGGTAATCGAAGTAGTGTTAATAATCGTAGACCCGTCTGGCATATGCGGCAACGCTGCTTTTACAAAGTAGAACATCGAGAAGATATTGGTCCGGAAAGTGCGGTCTAACTGAGCGGCACTGATTTCCAGAATAGATGGTTTCTCTAGTTGTTGCGCTGCGTTATTCACTAAGATGTCCACTTTTCCAAATTTATCGACTGCTGCAGTTATGACTTCTTGGGCAAACGCTTCGTCCCCCACATCACCGGTCAACCACAGTACTTCGGCGCCATACTTTTCACACAGCATCCGTGTTTTCTCCGCATCAGCTTCATTATCAATATCGGTTAGAACCAACTTTGCCCCTTCTTTGGCAAAAGCCACAGCTGTTGCAGCACCGATTCCACTGTCGGCTCCCGTAATAATAGCTACCTTGTCTTTCAACTTGTCTGCTGCTTTATAATCAGGATTGTCAATCTGTTCTTCCGGACTCATTGCAGTATTGTCGTCTTCTTGAAAGTAACCTTTTTTAGGTTCTTCTGTTTCGATGATTTCTTTTTCATGTTCCGTCATACGATTTCCTCCTTAAATAAAATGGCATTTGTGATAATTTTATTGTAGCAAGGAATAGTTGGAAGCGCTAATAATATGCAACATGATTTATTTTACCCTCGTTCATTCTTTAGGAGGAGAACTTTTGTGACCTTTTGTGCTACACTTAGGAAAATTACATTATAAACGAGGTGTCTCTTTTGGAAGAAAAACAAAAACGTCAAAAAGCACCCCAAGATGACGACTTGCGCTTCATTGAGTTCTGGGGTGGAAAAAAGATTGTCTTTAGTTTATTGGTCTTGATTATGATTGGAATTTTAATTATGATCTTCAACCAAGTTTCATTTATTTTCCGTCCATTACAAGTAATTTTCTCTACGATTGTGGCGCCACTGGTTCTAGCCATTATTTTCTTTTATGTTTTGAATCCATTGGTAACGTGGCTGGAGAAAAAGAAATTGAAGCGACTGTACGGTACCCTGCTGGTATTTGTTCTGTTCCTTCTTTTGTTAGCTTATGGAATTATTCTTCTTATCCCGATTATTGTGGAACAAATCTCCGGGTTTGTCAGCGATTTTCCAGGATATATTGATACCTTGTCCTCTCGAATAGAAGAGTTTGCACAAGGAAGTGCGTTTGAATCGTATTACCATGATGCGATGGCATCCTTAAACGGTGTCGTTGGGGATATTCCGTCTATGATTTGGGATTGGGTAATGAGTTCTTCACAAGAAATTGTCAGTGTCTTCTCTACCATTTCAAATGTGGTAGTGGTCATTGTCACCTTCCCGATTATCTTGTTCTTTATGCTAGTGGACCGCGGCAAGTTCAAACCTTTTGCAATGAAGATGCTGCCGCCTCTTTTCCGAGATGATATTTCCATTGTTTCAGAACGCATGACGAATGTAGTCGGTTCTTATATTGTGGGAGAAGCTTTAGTAGCACTCAGCCTTGGAGCACTGTTGTTGGCAGGTTATTTAATTATTGGTTTGGATTATGCCTTTGTCTTAGCCATTATCGCTACGGTAACTGCGATTGTCCCTTATATTGGGGCAACCATCGGAATTCTGCCTGCACTGATTGTCGCAGCCTTTACCTCACCAGTCATGCTCTTGAAGATGGGAGTAGTTTGGGGAGTCGCTCAATTTATCCAAGGGAACGTCATTGAGCCAAACATTATGGGTCGCACCTTGAAAATGCACCCGTTAACCATCATTGTCGTCTTGTTGATTGCCGGTAATTTGTTGGGTGTAATTGGGATGATTATTGGGGTTCCGCTCTTTGCGATTATTAAGGTATTATTCGAATACGTCTTCGAAAAATTCAAGAAACGGTACAACCACTTCTATGCTCCTGTTGCTGGTTCTTATCAGATTGATAAAGAAATCGCGGGCGACACCGTCACGGTTGACTTAGAAGGAAACATCAAAGAAGAAGACTAACAAAAAGCTGCCTTGCCGGTTAATGGTATGCTATCCGTCAATAGGACAGTGAAATATTTTAACAGTTTTATAGACTGCCTCCCTGTTATGGAGGCAGTTT
>NZ_JARBEA010000093.1 GCF_028863945.1 Jeotgalibaca caeni
TTGATACTTACAACCAAAAATTCCTAGGTCGCAGTCATAAAGGTTTCCAACAGGCCGAAGGCGAGCTCGAACAAATGCTGAGTCAACCGATGGAGAATTAGAAACAATCTACAGTAGGGAAGAACCATTTACACAAAATTATTGACGCTCCCATTTTATATAAACGGCATCAAAAACAATAAGTTATGAAACCGATAAATTAAGTAAAAAAAGCCAATTAAGTGTAAATTGTAATTTTATTTTGCATTAAATTTAAGGGGTGCTTTGCACTAATAAATCGAGTAGGAGACTAGCCATTAATTGGCTAGTCTCCTACTCGATTTAAAATAGTCCTTTTTTCAATATATAAATACTTTAACTGCCATAAGCATACCCTTTTTCCAGTTCGTCTTTACTTGTAGTTATTTCTATTGTGATATGATCCTTTACACCCGATGTATGGGCAAGCTCTGCAATTTCTTCTTTGATTTCCCTAGTCTTGTTTATATCGGAAGAGTCTATAAGAACCGTAACGATAAGGGCATTTTCTTCTCCGTCCAGTGACCAAATGTGAAAATGAGAGAGGTCCTTTACAGCAGGAATATTGTTAATGGAGTTCGCCAGGTTCTCTACGTTTACATTTTCAGGCGAACCGTTCAATAAAATTTTCATTGTACTGAAAAATTCAGGTACAGTTTTATAGAGGATATAGAGTGCTATCAAAATCGATAAGATTGGATCCAATCGATAAGCCTCGGTAAAGTTCATTACGATACTCACAACCAAGACCCCAATCCACCCTAATACATCTTCTAGCATATGCAGGTTCAACATGCCTTCGTTTTTAGATGACCCTTTGCTTAGAATCCAAGCCGCATATCCATTCAATCCAATAGCCACGAGTGAAAGCCAAAACATGCCACTGTAATTAACCGGTTGCGGATCAATCAAACGTGGGATACTTCGGTAAATCATAAAAAATGAGCCGCCGATCAGTACTACTCCAGTTATCAACGCCCCTAATAATGAAAAGCGGTTATAACCAAAAGTGAACTGTTCATCTTGCTGCTTTTCTGAGTACCCCTGGAAAAACCAAGCGAATCCAATAGAAATGGAATCTCCTAAATCATGAACGGCGTCGGACATAATTGACACACTATTGAAAAGAGCCCCAAAGAAAAATTCAATCATGGAAAAAATAAAGTTGGTGAAAAAAGCAATTTTAATATTCTTATTCGGTTGATTTTGGTGCGAGTGATTTTCTTGTTTCTCTGACTTTGAAATTTTAAAAACCTCCATTTAGTTTTATACCTTATTAGCTTTTATTGTTCTTGTTCATTGATATGAGTTAAGACTTGTTCGAGAATACTGAAAACATGAAGATCATCAAGACTGTAAACCATGCTTTTCCCTTCTCTTCTTGCCTTCACTAAACGTGAATCTTTCAATATTTTTAGTTGGTGTGAAATCGCGGACTGTTCCATATCCAATGCAAGCACAATGTTTCCAACACTGAGCTCTTCTTTCTGTAAAAGAAAGAGAATTGACAAGCGTGTAGGGTCACTAATCACTTTGAATACTTTGCTTATTGATTGGATCTTCTCTTTATTGATTGGCGAAGTTGTTGATGTATCCATATGCTCTTATTCCTCTCACATGATTTTCCATTCATATATATAATACCACATGAGTAAAACGATGCTAGTTTTTTGTTTATAGACAAAATTAAGACTTTTGTATCAGCAATAGTAGTCCATTTGAATAAGAAGCATCTTGTCTTGACAAAACTCATACAGTGAGTTAATATGATTCTGTAAACACATGAATGTAAATTCATATGTTTACAGAATCATTCCGATTTACAAATAAAAGGAGATGGAGACTGGATAAGCCCAAACCATATGAATCCTTGCCTTACTTAAGCAAACAAACGAGCTCAGAATTTGCAAGGCACAAAAAAAGTCAACAAAAATCAAAGAAATTTAATAGAAAGGTGATAGAAATGGAAACTACCAAAGAGCAACATTCACAGGAAAAAGAGAAACATAACCACGACCATGATCACAATCACGGGAAGATGCCTATTATTCTATACTTTATTGGTTTGGCATTGGCAATTGTTGCATTGTTCTTAAGTGGAGAATATCAATTAATTAAAAACATCATGTTCTCACTCGCCACAATTAGTGCGGGCTATCATGTCATTGTTCTGGAAGGTCTTGGAGAGACAATTGAGAATACAAAAGCAAATAATAAGTTTACGCCTAATTCTCATATTTTAATGGGATTAGCGGCTATAGGAGCTTCAGCGATAGGGAATTTTTGGGAAGGAACGTTGTTGATTCTCATTTTTTCAGGCGCACATTTCCTGGAAGATTACGCTGAAGGAAGAAGTAAACGAGAAATCACGAAATTACTCGAAATGAATCCAACGACTGCCCGGTTAATCCAGCCTGATGGCAGTACAAAAAATGTTGACGTCAGTGAATTAAAAGTGGGAGATCAACTTCAAGTATTGAATGGCGATCAAGTCCCCATTGATGGCGTCATTTTGTCAGGCTCTACGTCCATTGATGAGTCGTCTATTAATGGAGAAAGTATCCCAAAAGAGAAGTCCAAAGGAGACGACGTTTTCGGAAGTACAATCAATGGAACAGGTACTTTCACAATGGAAGTCACTAAAGAAAATAAAGATACAGTATTTTCAAAAATTTTACAGTTAGTAAACCAGAACCAAGACAACCAAACAAAAGCTGCGAGTATAATCCAAAAATTTGAACCGAAATACGTTACAGTTGTTTTAATTGCCATTCCGTTATTCATGTTATTGGCTCCTTTTCTCCTAGACTGGACATGGTCACAAAGTATCTATAGAGGATTGGTCCTTTTAGTGGCAGCTTCACCCTGTGCTTTAGCAGCAGCTACTGTATCGGTAACTTTATCGACGACTTCTAACTTGGCCAAAAAAGGCGTCCTTTCAAAAGGTAGTTCTTACCTGTCTCAATTAGCCGATACTCAAGCCATTGCATTTGATAAGACCGGAACTTTGACCAAAGGAAAACCTGAAGTAACCAATTATTATTTTGCTGATTCCGTGAACGAAGAAAATATGATTGATATCGTGGTAGCTCTTGAAAAAGAATCCAATCACCCCTTAGCAGATGCCATTCTAAGAAAGTTTGAACAAAAAAATCAACTGACTATTGAAGTAGAAAATCAGATTGGTAAAGGGTTGACAGGAGATTACAACGGCAAAAATTATCGGATCGGAAAACCAACTTCATTTGACGAGGTTGCAAATGAATATATTCGTTTAAATAATGAGTGGGCATCAGAAGGTAAGACAGTCGTATATGTAGCAGAAGATGAGAATGTCATTGGACTTATAGCTCTCATGGACGTTCCAAGTGAACATGCAAAAGAAACTATTAAATACTTTAAAGAACAAGGCATACACACCACTCTAATCACTGGCGACTCAGAAATGACAGGAAAAGCAGTTGCTGAACAATTAGGAATAGATGAAGTAATCGCGAATGTCATGCCAGAAGATAAATCTCGAATTATAGACGAGCAAAAAGAGAAATACGGCGTAACAGCAATGGTGGGTGATGGTGTAAATGATGCCCCAGCCCTTGTGAATGCAAATGTAGGGATTGCCATGGGAGACGGAACCGATGTAGCAGTAGAGGTGTCTGATTTAGTTTTAATGCAGGATGACTTATCTAAATTGGTTAAAGCTCATGGAATTTCTTCTAAAATGAATCGTGTCATATGGCAAAACATCCTTTTTTCAATGGCAGTCGTAGCCTTTTTAGTTGTAGTGAGTTTATTAGGTCTAACAGATATAGCAATCAGTGTCATTATTCATGAAGGAAGTACGTTGGTCGTTATTCTGAATGGACTTCGTTTATTAAAATCTAATTAATTCTATCAAAACCCATAAATCTAGGGTATAGTAATAACTGTCTGAAGTTAATATGCCTTTAACGTTCTAAAAACGTTAGAGGCATATTTTTTATAAATTACTTTGTCTCAAAAACAATCGATTATGAGACAAAATCATATCGCCTCTTTTATTAAATAAAAGAGGCGATATTCTGTATCATAACTTGTCACATTAACTACGTATCTATAACACCCTTTTATGATACAATGAAACCAGAATTAAAGTACGAAAGGAAGAAAAGCATGAGTGGATACATTTATGGTTATGCCCGGGTGAGTACGCGTTCACAAGAACTAAATCGTCAATTAGACTTACTCAATGAACAAAATTGTAATGAAATCCTAACTGAGAAAATGACGGGAACCAAAGCGGATCGTCCCCAACTAAATCGTCTAAAAGATAAAATTCGTCCGAGAGATACGGTAATTGTGGAAAGTTTCTCTCGATTGGGTCGTAGTACAAAGGATTTGATTGACCTTGTTACCTATTTTGAAGAACACCATGTTAAGCTGGTGAGCTTGAAAGAAAACTTCGATACCAGCACGCCTCACGGACGCTTAATGATGACTGTCTTCCAAGCATTTAGTCAGTTCGAACGTGATTTAATTGTTGAACGTACCAAAGAAGGTTTGAAAAGTGCACGTGCGAGAGGTCGTAAAGGTGGCCGTCCACGTGTGAACCAGAAAGATGTTGATCGAGCAGTAAAATTGTATAAAAGTCAGGTTTATAGCGTAAAAGAAATTACGGAAATGACTGGTATTAGCAAGGCAACACTTTATCGCTACTTAAAAGACAATAGAGATTAATCTATTTTAATTTATAGGAATCTATAATATTTATGGGATAATGAGAGTGTTTTTTTTATTATTACGTCGATTGTAAAATTAAGCTAGACAAATAAATAAGCCATTCGTGGTACACTCAAAATGTAATTCCGCCAAAGAAT
>NZ_JARBEA010000094.1 GCF_028863945.1 Jeotgalibaca caeni
ATTACCAGACGCCACTAGAAGTGTTTTTGAGTTACCTAGACGAATCTACTTTGTCTAGCTTAAATTGACAAATCAAACAATGAAAGCAATTACAATATGAAAGGGGAAGATACACATGGAAAATTTCTACCATATAAAAGAAAACATCAAGATATTAAAAGAAGTAGACGTTGCAATAATCGGAGGAGGACCGTCGGGAACATTTGCAGCTATTTCAGCGAGCAGACAAGGAGCAAAAACATTATTAGTAGAGAAAACTGGAAGACTTGGTGGAACTACTACAAATGCGTATGTAAACTTTCCAGGCCTCTTTCATGCATGGGGAAAACAAATTATTAATGGACCGTGTTGGGAAGCAATTGAACGTACCACGAAGTTAGATAATGTTAAATTACCTGATTTTTCTTCTGTACCTCCTGCGCATTGGCAACATCAAATACGAGTTAATATTTATACTTATTCAACGGTATTAGATGAAATGTGTGAAGAATCGAAGGTTGAATTGCTCTTCCATACCATGATTTCCTATGCGGAAGAAAGAGACGATGGAATCTATTTAGTGTTCACATCAAAAGAGGGTATGTGGGCTGTAAAAGCAAATTATGTCATCGATACAACAGGAGATTTAAATGTTGTTGGAATGATGAAATATGAAAGGATTAAATCAGATGAACTCCAACCGGGATCATTGATGAACACCTTAGACGGCTATGATATTCAGAATATTGACGAAGAAATTTTCAATGAGTTTGTCAGAACATCCATTGAGGAGGGAGTTATATTAAAAGAAGATATCCAAGGTGGAAACTTATATAGGCAAATTAGTAATTATCAAATTTTGATGCATATTACCAATGTAGATGGCTCAACCTCTCAAGGTCGTACTACTGCGGAAAAAGCAGGCCGTAAAAAATTGATGCTCCTTGTCCACTTTCTAAGGTCGTACCCAGGACTAGAAAACTTATATGTAAAACATGCTGGTGAGGAAACAGGGATTCGAGAAACCTATCGCGTTGTAGGAGAAGACACCATTACAGTGGAAAAATATGGTGAAGGATATATGTATGATGATGCAGTATGTTATTCATTCTATCCAATTGATCTTCATATTCCAGAAGGAATTAAAATAATTAAGCTAAAAGAAAATACTTTCCCAACCATCCCTTATGGGGCTCTAATCCCTAAAGGATCGAAACGTCTATTAGTTGCAGGTAGAAGTATTTCTGGAGACCAGGACGCTAACAGTGCTTATCGAGTGCAGGCTTCTTCCATGGCAACTGGGCAAGTTGCAGGCGTTGCTGCAGCTCTTGCTACACAGGAAGGATTAGATGTAAAAGATGTTTCTATTTCTCAGCTTCGGAAAAAGTTGAAAGAAATAGGTGCAATCATACCGGAAAAGGAAATTAATCTAGCTGATTCTAGATAAGGTTTTTACAAGATGAAAATAATAATAGCAAATTATGAGGTGAGATAATGTGGAAAAACTGCTAAAGAAATTTCAATCGCCATCCTCTGAACATAGGGGGGCACCATTCTGGGCATGGAACAAAAAACTAGAAAAAGATGAATTATTAGGACAGTTAAATTATTTTAAGGAGATGGGAATGGGAGGATTTATCATGCATTCTCGAACAGGCATGGCGACCGAATATCTGGGAGAAGAATTTATGGATTTGGTGAGAGCATGCGTGAAAAAAGCAGAAGAGCAAGATATGAAGGCATATCTATATGATGAAGATAGATGGCCATCTGGATATGCAGGAGGAATCATAACCAAAACTGATGAATTCCGTGGAAGATTCATCGTCTTGACACCTAATCCAAAAGAGAAAGAAAGTGAAAGAGAAAATTTTCTGCAAAATGCTAATGGGAAAGAAATTATTATCACAGATAGCAGTGGGATTGTAAGATCGAAACTTTCGGAAAAGGCTTGTTTAATTGCGAAATATGATATTCAAATTGAAGATGGTTATCTGACCAGATATAAAAAGTTATCAGATCAGGAAACAGGGGAAAATGTCTGGTATGCTTATTTAGATATCAATGCTGACGATTCTTGGTTTAATAATCAAGCTTATCTAGATACATTAAACAAAGAAGCGGTAAATGCATTTATTGAAAGTACGTATGAAGCTTATTATACTAAGGTGGGTGAGTATTTTGGAAACACGATTCCTGCTATTTTTACTGATGAACCGCAATTAACGCATTCCTCGAGATTATTGTATGCAGATAGCAAAGAAGATTTGATTATCCCCTATACAATTGATTTTGAAGAAAGCTATTTTGCGAAATATCAGGAATCATTCATAGATCATTTGCCAGAAGTTTTCTGGGATTTAGAAGATGAGCAAGTGTCCCCAACACGATATCGCTTTCACAATCATATAGCAACTTTATTTGCAGAATCATATAGCTATACAATTGGAGAATGGTGTAGGAAACATAATATCAAATTAACAGGACATATGGTGGGGGAACCAACATTGGCATCTCAAACTAAGATTATTGGAGACGCTATGAGAAATTATCTTGCATTTGATGTGCCGGGGATCGACATGCTATGTAATGACTACGAATACACATCTGCGAAGCAGGCACAGAGTGTTGCTCATCAAATGGGGAATAACGAAATAATGAGTGAATTATATGGTGTAACTAACTGGGATTACGATTTCAGAAATCATAAGTTACAAGGAGATTGGCAGGCAGCTTTAGGAGTCACACATCGAGTACCGCATCTTTCTTGGGTATCTATGGCAGGAGAAGCAAAACGAGATTATCCTGCATCCATTTTTTATCAGTCTCCATGGTATAAAAAATATAATGCCTTAGAAGATTACTATGGAAGATTAAATGTTGCTTTAAAGCAAGGAAGTCCTAACGTTAAAGTAGGAGTTATTCATCCGATTGAGAGCTATTGGCTTTTCTATGGAACCGATGAAAAAACTGGAGAGATGAGAAATAAACTAGAAAAGCAATTTCAACAAATTACTGAATGGCTTTTGTTCGGATTGATTGACTTTGACTTCATTTCAGAAGCGTTACTTGAAAAACTTTTGGTACAAGTAGAAGGCTCCCAATTCCGTATAGGAAAAATGGCTTATGATACAATTATTGTACCAGGTAATGTAACACTACGCTCAAAAACGCTTGATTACTTAAAAGAGTTTCAATTAGCTGGTGGAAATATTATCTTTATGGATCAATTTCCTTTGTATCAGGACTCACTCCCTCTTTTAGCAGAAAAGAAAAAAGCCTTAGAAGAAAATTTCAAATTGATTAACTTTGTCCAAAGAGATTTAATGAAAGAAGTAGAAGTTAATCGTATCATTGATATTCATAATAGTGATGGAAAACGAACCGATGATTTTCTTTATCAATTAAGACAAGTAAATAAAGATCAAATCTTATTTATTGCTCATGGAAAAAGAATGAAAAACCTTGATTCAGTAGTACAGAAAAAAATAACGATTGATATTAGTGGGTCTTTTAAGGCTACTTTGCTGAATCCTCTGACAGGAGAATCATCAACTTTAAAGGTTACTTTTCACGATGGGAAGACGACTATTGATCAATTAATGTATGACCAGGATAGTTTACTATTATACTTAAGCAATATGGAAAGTACTGAAGTTTACAGCAGAGAAGGAAAAGAAGTAGTAAAAAGGGATGATAGCAAAGAGCTTAAAGAATCTTTCATTATCAATAAAATTAACGATTATTCTTTAGAAGAAGATAATGTCTTAATGTTAGATCAAGCCGAATATTGTCTGGATGGAGAGGATGTCTATCATCAGAAAGAAGAGATTTTACGAATCGATAATATTCTAAGAAACCAATTAGGATATCCACTAAAAATGGATGGAAGTGCACAGCCATGGGTGGAACAAGAACCTATAGGGAATATCCATCAGCTGAAGCTACGTTATACTTTTAATTCGGATCTTGATTTTTTCGGAGCGAAACTTGCTATCGAATACCCCGAAAAAGCGAAAGTAACTTTAAACGGCCACATATGCACTATGGAAGTAAACGGATTTTTTGTTGATAAATCTATTTACTTGGTTGATTTACCTGTCATTAAGAAGGGTGAAAACACCCTTATTGTTTCCATGGAGTATCACCATAAGAGTAATTTAGAATGGCTTTATATCATTGGGGATTTTGGAGTAGAAGTACTGGGTAGCCAGGCCAAAATAATCGAATTACAGAAAAACTTAGAATTTAGAAGTATCCATAATCAAGGGTTTCCATTTTATGGAGGTAATATCACCTATCATTGTGAAATTGATGTTGAACAGGGGAGTTATGTCTTAGAATTCCCTAAGTATCGAGCAGGCTTGCTCTCTGTTGCATTGGATGGAGTAGAAGTGGGAAATGTATTCTTGTCGCCTTATCAAATTGATTTAGGAGAACTGCATGGAAAATATACCATCCTTATTACCGCATATGGAAACCGATTTAATACCTTCGGGCAAGTCCACTTATCTGATTCGCATATGAAATGGTTTGGCCCAAATTCTTGGCGTACGAATGGTGATAAGTTTACCTATAATTATTGTTTGAAAGAGTTCGGTGTATTATCTGCGCCCATCCTTCATAAAAGAGCATAATTCATTAAATCTTATGATTATTTATTTGGAAACTATTACTACTGTTGTGTTATACGAGGAATTTCTTTAGACACATAAAAAGACCTGAATAATTCATAGTTTTCCTAAATATTCACTAAAAGCGTATTGTGGCGCTATTATTCTATCTGTATCCCTGCAC
>NZ_JARBEA010000095.1 GCF_028863945.1 Jeotgalibaca caeni
TTTAAAAAATCAGATGGAACCCAAGGGGTTCCTGCGCCCAAAAATAGGGCTCAAACCCGAAGTTGCCTGATGTGAACCCAAAATATCTGGTCGATTTAGTAAAATCAATGTGATACAAAAAAATCGGAATGCTTAAACGTTAAAAAAGACATTTTTCAAGAAGATTTCAGGAGTATGAATAATTCAGGCTTCATCTACTTCATTAAAGTATTTTATGATTTTGGAAAGTAACTGTTTCCTTTCGTAAGGTAAGTCAGTGATTTTCATTAGGTTCCTCCTCTACTTCCTATTATTTTATGTACAGTTTTAAAGTGTTTTTAGGCATATTTGAATCATAACTTCTTTCTAAAGTAAGCTAAATGCATATTATCGCTAATTTGTTCTTCTTTATCTAGCTTGACGTAACCAAGTTTAGTATAGAAATCGACTAGGTGTGTTTCTTGTTTAATCGTATCTAGTTCCCATTCTTTTATGTTTGGAAATAAGGACTCTATTTCAAACATTGTTCGTTTACCATAGCCCTTATTTTCAAATTGAGGTAGGATTGCGATTGGTGAGATTCTTCCTTTAGTTAAAGGAGCATTCGTTATCATTCTTATGAAACCAATGGTAGTGTCTTCTGCTTGGATAAAATAATACCGGCTGTGTTGCATGTTAAATCTTCTTTCAATATCTTGAAGCGAGTCTTTATAAGGAGAGGTTTTCTCATCTTTGTATTTAAAGTATAGTTTTTCGAAGGCAGCTTTTTGGATGTTTAGTATTTTGGGTAGTTCTTTAGAATCTTGTACCTTTGAAAGAAATAAGTGATTCATCCATATACCTCCTCAAGCTGAATTTTAGTCCATCTTATCTGCCAATTTTTAGACAAGACTCTTTCTTTATACTTTTTCATTCTTTCCGGATTATTTTGAAAATGTGGTGTAGGACGCACCTTGAATTGAATAATATCCTCGATTCCATAAGGACAGAAGATTTCTAAATGATCATCTATTAACCTTGCACCAATGGCTGTACAACATTCAGGGAATTTCGAAATAGCGTCTCGGGAACTTTCATATGGTTCTGTATTAGGATTATGGGGATGCATGTACACTTTGTTTTTTAACTCCCATTCATACTCGGGATAAGCATGTTTTAGCTCTTGTTCTATTTCAACTGTTTCCTCATAGGTAATTGCAGGATCATTAAAAACGACATCGACATCTGTAGCTTGATCAAAGTTCGGGTTATTACTCAAATAATTCCAGATAAAGTTTCGAATAGTACCCGCACATAACCAGGCGTCTTGTAAATTTTGTGCTTGTATAATTTTCAGAATATTGTTATTGTCACGATTATTTAGCAGTAACCCTCTTACTATTTCTAAATTCAAAAGCCTCAACTCTATTCTATTAAAATGTCTGAATACTGATAAGGAAAAGCCAGTGATAACTTAGATCACTGGCTTCTTTAGTTTAAATTATCTTCTCTGCAATGGGAGAATCTCATTTTCCATTAGTTCTTCTAAATCAGAACGAACTGTTTTCCAATACTTTAGCTTAGATACTGGTTCATCAACTTTTTCCTTATATGCATTATAATCTGCAGACTCTTTAAGTTCATTTTCTCCGTTTTGTCTTTGTTTTTTTGGGTTGTAGTTATTTACCACGTAAGCTAATTCCTCCTCTTCTACATGCCACTTTTGGGAAAAATCTTGAATAATATCTTCCTGAGCATCCAAAATCATATTTTCTAATACTTGAGAAACATTTTGGTTTCTATAGTCCTCTGGATTTTGAAGAATATTATCCCAAAGGCGTCGCATAAAACTAGCAAGCTTAGCGTTATTCCTTGATAAATCATCAATGTAGCGGTTTACTTCCGCAGTAGCTTTTGCATCTTCTTTTGCGAAAAGTTCATACTCATCGTTCCCGCTTGGTACAAATGCTTGAATAAGCATTAAAATATACTCATAATTAATTTCTTCTGTTTTGATAGACTCCAGTTCATAGGCAATATCTATTTCGATTGGATCTATATCATCTGATTTTGTTCTGATTGCGTCCAATACATTCACGTATTTTCCATTAAATTGTTCGATTTCCTTTAGTTCAATAGGGAATACAGTTCCCATCTGATCCATTTCAAAATCAGTATATACCTGTACTGCAGCAAAAGTCTTATCTAACTTTTGATATACTTTAACAAATTTTTTCATCTGTGGTTTAGTAATTAATTGGTCTACTGCATCCGGATGAGATACAAATTCTTTCAATTCAGCTATAGCTTCTATAAACGATTCTTTAGCCTCTTGCCAGCTTGGAGCAAGAACTTCATTCTCTCCACCATTGGAGTAAAGAACAAGAGCTTCCTTCACTTTACTTTCAAAGGTTTGTGGTGTTTGGAAGGTAACGACTTGCCCATATTTCTTAAATTTATCAAATAACCGATTTGTTCGAGAAAATGCTTGAATTAAATCATGTGGTTTCATTGGTGCTCGATCAATAAATAGCGTAGACAAACTTGGAGCATCAAACCCTGTCAATAATCGATCTACTACAATTACTAAATCAAGCTGTTCTACTCTAGCTAAGTATTTTTCTTTTTTTCGGGCTAAACGGTCATTAACATTGCGATTATATGCGCGCATCGTTTCAATCGTATAGTTCGTTCCAAACTCTTGATTGTAATCACGCAAGGATTCCTTCATTTTATCCTGATTCGTAATGGAGGCTTCCTCATTTTCACTAATCGAATATGTTATCGCTATCTTTGGAAAATCTGGAAGAACCCGTTTTGTTTCTTCGTCAATTTGAATGGGTGCTTCTCCTGCTTTCACCCTTTTGAACAGATCATAATATTTCTGTGCTTGTGCAATAGAAGTGGTGGTTAATATAGCATTGTAAGTTTGGCCTACCCCTTTAGTAAACCCTAATTTCTTACGCGATTTATTAACAATCGAATTGATGACTTCTAGCATGTGGGCTTCTTCTTCATAAATTGATTTTGGTAGAAGTGCTTCCTTATCCTCGATGCCCATATCATTTACATCAATTCGCCCTTCACCTTCAAGTGCAATCACTACCTTGTCCAATTGTTCTTCGGAGAATGTAGATTTATATTCAATTTGGAAGCCAAGTACTGCATTGTCATAGATCGCTTCCTTGACCGTATACTCATGCAAACGTTCTCCATATTGTTGCGTAGTCGTACGGGGTAAATTACCTACTACTGTTTTCGCATTCTGAGCAAATATTGGTGTGCCCGTAAATCCGTACCACAAGGAGTTAATAAAGAATTCTTCAATTTCTCTTTTTTTCGCTGGGCTTACTGCTCGATGACACTCGTCTACTACAAACGCTACTTTTAATTGTGTTAACTGATTGAAACGCTTCGTGCCTTCTTTGTTAGCATAGCGCTTCATCACAACATTTAATTTTTGAATAGTCGTAATAATAACAGCTCGGTCTTCCGAAAGAAGCTTCTTAACTAGATCGTTCACATTATCTGTTTCATCAATTTCAATGATATCGTTTTCAGCATAGGAAGTAAAAGATGCAGTTGTTTGTTGATCTAGGTCGACTCGGTCAACAATAAAAATTGTCTTTTGAAGAGAAGGAATTTGAAGTAAATTCCTTGCTACTTTATATGATGTCAATGTTTTTCCTGATCCTGTTGTATGCCAAACATAACCTGATTTTTGTTGCGCAGAAGCTCTCTTAACTGCCTCTATTGCATGAATTTGGTATGGACGCAATAGGATTAATGACTTCTTATCATTATCGATTACTGTATATTGCGTTACCATTTTATGAGCCATAGGGATAGATAAAACTTGCTCAGCGAATTCAAGATAATCATTAACAGGTTGATTGTTTTCATCTACCCATTTCGTTAAAAACTGCTCGTTCTGTTTAAGTTTTGTGTCTGAAGCAGAAGCAATGTAGCGTGTATCCGTCCCATTAGACACAACAAACATTTGAACTGAGGAATAAATTCCAGTAAATTTACCTTCTTTAATGTATTTTACAATTTGGCGGAAAGCATCCATATACGGATGAGCCCGATTCTTTATCTCGATATGGATCATTGGGAGCCCATTAATAAGCAATGTTACATCAAAACGCCGGTTCATATCTTCTATCGAACGTTTGTCAGATTTGAATTGATTGATTACTTCATACGAAGAAATTCCCCCTGCCACATCTTGGCGATTAATAACTCGCAGCCTGATGGTTCCAAGTGAAGCATCTTCTCGCTGAACTTCCACTTTTGCAATTCCATTTTCCCCCGCTAACCATCTTGCAGCAGCATAAAAACTCGGGAAGTTTAATTGGTTTTGAATTTGACGAAATTCTTGTTCTGTTAGAGGAACTCCGTTTAATACATCTTTATTATTTACTTCTAGTTTTTGACGGAAATTCTCCCATAAATCAGCTTCCGTTCTCAAATCTTCACGATACGTCCATTGAGAATCACCACTGATTAATCTTTCAATTAAGTTATTTTCTAATAATTGTTCTGGGGTAAATTGAAGCAACGACTGTCCCTCCGTGAGAGTGTAAAATATTTTGTGTAAATAGAAAAAAGGAAGTCCCTTCTGTAGAATAGAGTTACCACAACACATTCACAGAAAAGAGGACTTCCATATGAACGATTTTACTACAGAAATTCTAAA
>NZ_JARBEA010000096.1 GCF_028863945.1 Jeotgalibaca caeni
TTTTGGGGTATAGCCAAGCGGTAAGGCAACGGACTTTGACTCCGTCATTCGTTGGTTCGAATCCAGCTACCCCAGTTTTATAATCATGGCGGTATAGCCAAGTGGTAAGGCAGAGGTCTGCAAAACCTTCATCACCGGTTCAAATCCGGTTACCGCCTTTTCCTCATAGGGATGTAAATTGCAGAATAGAAATTATGCCGGCGTGGCGGAATAGGCAGACGCGCTGGACTCAAAATCCAGTGCCCGCGAGGGCGTGCCGGTTCGACCCCGGCCGCCGGTATTTTATAAAGAGCAAGTATACTGTAAAAAGTATGCTTGCTCTTTTTTGAATATCTATGGATAAAAAAGATAAATAAGTGTCAGACAACAGGCATTAGAGGTATAATATTTAGTATTATTCGAACTAAAAGGAGCGTTTTCATTGGCACAAAATGAAGTGAATGATTCAAAAGCATTATTTAGCCCACAGGATTTAAAACGCCTGATTATCCCTTTAATTATTGAACAAGCATTGGCTTTATCTATTGGCTTTTTCGATACGATGATGATTGCCTATGCGGGGGAGCAGGCTGTATCGGGTGTTTCATTGGTAGACAGTATTAACTTTTTGGCAATCAACTTCTTTTCCACAGTAGCTGCTGGTGGAGCGATTATTGTAGGCCAATATTTAGGAAAAAAAGATTTTAAGAAGAGTAATCATGCAGCGAAGCAATTATTCTTGGTCGTTGCTTTTATAGCTATGTTTGTAGCAATCATTTGTCTTGTTTTTAATGGTTTTATTTTACAGAGTTTGTTTGGTGATGTAGAAGAATCGGTCATGAGTAGTGCCGTCACTTATTTCTATGTTACTGCTGCTTCCTTTCCTTTCTTAGGTCTGTTTAATGCCTCTGCTTCCCTGTTTCGGGTAATGGGTGATTCAAAGAAAGCAATGGTTAACGCACTTATTATGAATGCTATTAACTTAGTGGGAAATGCTATTTTTATTTTTGTCTTCGGATGGGGCGTTTTTGGTGCAGCATTTGCGACATTGATATCAAGAGTGGTCAGTGCATTTTCAATGATGTATATGTTGCGGAATCCGAAATTACCTGTTTCTGTGAGCTCGTATAGTTTGCGGAACCTTGATTGGAAGATGATCAAAAGAATTCTAAGAGTAGGAATTCCCAATGGTTTAGAAAATAGTATTTTCCAAATTGGTAAAATTATTATGACTGGACTAGTAGCAACATTTAGTACGGCCTCTATTGCTGCGCATGCGGTAGCGAACAGCTTAACCGGACTGGAGATTGTTCCTGGAGCTGCAATGGGGTTGGCGATTACCACTGTGGTTTCTCGTTGTATTGGCGCAGGGGAGAGAGGGCAAGCAAAGGCCTATACAAAGGCACTAATGAAAAAAGCTTACTTATATATGGCAATCTTAAATATACCGATTTTATTATTACTGAGACCAATTCTAAGTCTGTACAGCCTTTCGAGTGAGTCATTAGACTTGGCCTTTCAAATTATGTTCTTGCATGGGATTGCTAGCATGATTATCTGGCCTGCATCCTTCACCTTACCGAATGCATTAAGAGCAGCGGGAGATGTGGTTTCTACGATGTACACCTCCGTATTCTCGATGTTTGCATTCCGTGTAGGATTCAGTTTTCTTTTTGCTTTTGTCTTTGATATGGGAGTCATGAGTGTTTGGTTAGCCATGTTCATTGACTGGACGTTCCGGGCAGTATTCTTCCTGATTCGCTGGTTTTCCAATAAATGGCAACGGTATACAATTATTTAGAAGAGGAATGGAAAGGGGATAGCATGAATAAAATTCTTGTAATTGAAGATGATTTGAACATTTTAGGGCTGTACGAATCCTGTTTGGTCCAATCTCACTTTCGAGTAGTCACGGCTCAAAATGGTCAACAAGCACTCGAAGTATTGGATCAACAGTCGGTTGACCTGATTATTACAGATATCATGATGCCAGAGATGGATGGTTATGAACTATCCACTCTGCTGAGGAAAACAGGTGATGAGACGCCGATTTTAATGATTACGGCAAAGAACACCTTTGAAGACAAGAAGAAAGGCTTCCGCATCGGTGTCGATGACTATATGGTGAAGCCGATTGATGTCAATGAGATGGTGCTTCGTGTAGAAGCCCTTTTGAGACGGGCAAAATTGCTGCAGGAGAACGAAAGAGTCATTGGCAGTACGATTCTGAATCAAGATACTCTAACGGTTCTAGAAAACGGCAGAGAGATTGAATTAACCCAAAAGGAATTCCAACTTCTATATAAGTTATTGGCCTATCCGAACAAAATTTTTACGAGACAACAGTTGATGGATGAAGTTTGGGGTTATGATTCGGATTCAGATGAACGAACAGTCGATGTCCATGTAAAAAGGTTGCGTGACAAACTGGCACACAACCAGGACTTTCAAATTGTAACGGTTCGTGGATTGGGGTATAAGGTGGTTGAATTAAATGAATAAAAAAATTCAATCGAACTTATGGCTCTATTTTTCTTTAGTGGTTTTTGCGTTAATTTTAGTATCTGCGTCTGGAATCGCATTGATTTTACTGATTGCGACTTATTTCGACATTATTCCAAAAGAAGGCGGAACGGTTTATTTAATTATTTTTATCGCATTGTTTATTGCGCTTATCAGTAGTGGGATTTCTTCTATTGTGGGGAAGCAATTTCTAAAACCGCTGATTAAGTTACGAAAGAGTATGAAGCAAGTGGCGCAAGGAGATTTCTCTGTGCAGATTGAGGAGAAGAAGGCGATGGGGGAAGTCCAAGAGTTGTACTCGGACTTCAATCTGATGGTTCGGGAATTAAGCGGCATTGAAACGATGCGAAATGACTTTATCTCGAACGTTTCTCATGAATTTAAGACACCACTAGCAACGGTACAAGGGTATGTACAGCTCTTACAAAATAAAAATATTACTGATGAAGAACGCGATTCCTATTACAAACGTATTTTTGAAGGAAACCAGCAGTTGGTGACATTAACCGATAACATTCTCAAACTGACAAAGTTAGAAACCCAAAAAATAGGCTATGAAGAGAAACTCTTTCGCTTGGATGAACAAGTCCGGGAAGTCCTGCTGTTTTTGCAGCCACAATGGGAAGAAAAGAATCTCGAATTGGATCTTACTTTGGAGAAAATGATGTATACGGGCAGTGAGGAGTTGCTATATCAAGTCTGGTTGAATCTCTTTGAAAATGCGATTAAGTATAACCGCGAGAATGGTTCAATCAAGGTTCGATTAAGTGAAAAAGGGAATCAAGCTATCATAACGATTCAGGATTCCGGTATAGGAATTAGAGAAGAAAACTATAAAAAGATATTTGAGAAGTTCTACCAAGAAGACAATAGCAGAAAGACCAGCGGGAATGGCTTGGGGCTGACCTTGGTACAGAAAATTATCGAACTTCATGAGGGTACAATAGAGGTAGACAGCAAGCCACAAGAAGGGACCCGATTTAGGATTACTTTGCCGAAAAACAATTAAGTTCATTTTGAGTTCATATAGGTACGATATAGTCATTTATGAGAATAAAGACAAGGAGCTTCATAAATGATTAAAATCATAACCGATAGTGCTGCGGACATCACATTGGCCGAAGCTGAAGACTTAAACATTCAGATTGTACCGTTAACCATTACTTTCGAAGGAACGGAACTAAAACAGGAAACAGAAGAAGACTACGATCAATTCTTTCAACAACTAATCACTGCTACAAAACTTCCTATCACCAGCAGACCTTCGCCAAAAGCTTATTTACGCTTCTTTGAGCAGGCTGAAAAGGAAGAGGTAGATGTATTAGTCCTCACCTTATCAAGTGGCTTGAGTGGGACGTATGAGAGTGCTGTTCTAGCCCGAGAACTGTCTTCCTACAAAGACCGGATCCATGTAGTAGATACGAAGCAGGCGATTCTGACGCAAAGGATGCTGGTCCAATATGCGGTTCAACTAAGGGATGCTGGCGAGACTGTGGAATCGATTATTACACAAGTTGAAGACGTCCGAGAAAGAATGGTCGTTTGTGGAGTTGTAAATACGCTGAAATACTTAAAAATGGGTGGCAGGATTCCGAAAAGCCTGGCTTTTATTGGGGAGACACTAAAAATAAAACCCATCATCATTCTGGAAAATACGAAGCTAAGCGAGTTAGCCAAAAAACGGGGAGTCGCAGCTGGGAAGAAACGATTGCACGAAGAATTAGAAAAAGAGCCTCTCGATCCGGCTTTTCCGGTTCACTTTGGTTATACCTTAAACCGAGAACAAGGAGAAGTCTTTATGCAAGAGACAATCGAGAAATACTCGTTAACGAATTCTAAGATGCATCCAGTTGGCGGAGTGATTGGGACGCATGTTGGGCCGAATTGCCTTGCCTTGGCTTTTGTAAGGAAGAAAAGTAGCAAAAAAAGTGGCTCTTTGTCAAGAAGTGTTGATAGTGTATTTTTCCAGTTGCATGCAGGCTAAATTTCACAATCTATCAAGCAGTA
>NZ_JARBEA010000097.1 GCF_028863945.1 Jeotgalibaca caeni
CGCACTTACTGGTACATTTCTTTGCACTTAGTGGTAAAAAACAATGCACTAGTGGTACATTTTCGATGCCGTATTCAAAAATACAAAAAAATGGCTCTCGCCACCCCAAAAGGGATCTGCGAGAGCTATTTCTTTATTCATTTTTCTGGTTTTGTCCCAGACTCATAGTTTTTTTTGCTCATAGGGAGGAAGGTCATGTAACTTTATCCACTAGCTCTTAATACAAGATTCGGAAATACCGACATATTATGGTCGTTTTTATTCTTTTTGAAAAATGCTTTACAAAAAATACGCATGGAGGTATAATCAAAATACGCGTTGGGGTATGTAAATGAAAAATATCATTTTATTAAGTATAAAAGGTTATCAAAAAGGAATTTCGCCGTTGTTTCCACCGAGTTGCCGTTATTATCCCACCTGCTCGCACTATGCTGTTGATGCGATTGAAAAACACGGAGCAGCAAAAGGGTCTCTAATGGGAGCAGCACGTATTATGCGGTGTCATCCATTTGTTAAAGGCGGATATGATCCAGTGCCAAGTACATTTTCATTGAAAAGAAATAACAGACATAAGATAAAAGGAGAGGAACAATCAAATGACAGTAAAAGTAACTGATATAACATTAGCATCAGAAGTAAAAGAGGGTATTACATTAGTCGATTTTTGGGCTCCTTGGTGCGGGCCATGTAAGATGTTAGGACCAGTATTAGAAGAATTAGAAGCAGAATTTGCACCTGAAATTAAAATTGCAAAGTTGAACATTGACGAAAACAATGTAATAGCTAGTCAACTGGGCATTATGAGCATTCCTACCATGGTTTTATATAAAGATGGTCAGCCTATTGAAAAAATAGTTGGCTACCAACCAAAAGAAGTACTAAAAGAGTATTTAATGGAAAAAGTAACAGCAGAATAATTACTATTATGAGGAGGAAAAATATGTTTTTCAAAAAAACACCTACGATTTCAACTACTGAACTGGAGAATAAATTATCCGAAAAGCCGCAAATTATTGATGTGAGAGAACCGCATGAATTCAAAATTGGTCATATTCCAGGTGCAAAAAATATTCCATTGGCTAAAGTTTCTACCTATCCCCCGAAGGGTCAAGTCTACGTAGTGTGCCAATCTGGGATGCGCAGTAAACGAGCGACGAAAATATTGCTGAAACAAGGACATGATGTTATCAACGTCCGTGGCGGCATGATGGCATGGGCAGGAGCAAAAAAAGGAGGCAAGAATTAATGAGAATTGTCATTATTGGTGGTGTAGCAGGTGGTATGTCTGCTGCTACACGGTTAAGACGTTTGGATGAAAGAGCAGAAGTTATCGTGTTAGAAAAAGGGCCATATGTGTCATTTGCTAATTGTGGTTTGCCTTATTATGTCGCTGGAGAAATTGATGAACGGACGGATTTGTTAGTTCAAACTCCAGAAGCTTTGCAAGCAAGGTTCAATTTAGACGTACGGCCAAATAGTGAAGCTATTTCCATCGACTCCAACAACAAAGAAGTGGTCGTGCAAACCGATCAAGAAACATACACATTGGGGTATGACAAATTAATCTTGTCTCCAGGAGCAAAGCCATTTATTCCGCCAGCAAACGGATTAGAAGAAGCAGAGAATATTTTCACCTTGCGTTCTGTACCAGATATCGATGCGATTTCCAACTTTATCCATATACACAACCCTAAAAAAGCAGTTGTCATAGGTGCTGGATTTATCGGGCTAGAAATGGCAGAAAGTTTAGTCCAACGAGGAATGGAAGTTACTATTGTAGAGAAAGCGCCACATGTACTGCCGCCTTTCGATGAAGAAATGGCGGCTTATGTAACGAAAGAATTAGCAGCTAATGGTGTAAGATTATATACAGGATTGGCGGCTGAATCATTTGAAGAAAAAGGTAAAATCGTTGTATTGGAAAACGGAGAACGCTTAGAAAGTGATATTACTTTAATGTCTGTCGGCGTAAAACCGGAAACAACGGTAGCTTTGACAGCTGGTGTCGAAACAGGTTTACGCGGCGGAATAGTCGTCGATGACCAATATGAAACTAGCCAAAAAGATATTTACGCTGTAGGGGATGCGATTGTCGTTAAACAACAAATCAACGGAGAAGACACAATGATTGCATTGGCTTCGCCAGCTAACCGTCAAGGACGTCAAGTGGCTGATGTCATTAGCGGATTGGAGCGCAAAAATAAAGGCAGTATCGGGACAGCGATTGTACGAGTATTCAAAATGGCAGCAGCGTCGACCGGTTTGAATGAACGCCAATTGCAACAAGCTGATGAGGTGTATGAAGTGATTCATATCCAAGGAAAAAGCCATGCTGGCTATTATCCTAATGCAAAAACCATTGTCTTAAAATTATTGTTTCATCCGACTACTGGTAAAATTTATGGCGCTCAGGCCATCGGAGAAGACGGTGTAGACAAACGGATTGATATCATTGCTACAGCTATTAAAGCCGGAATGACGGTGCAAGATTTGCCGGAATTAGAGTTCACTTATGCTCCTCCATTTGGTTCTGCTAAAGATCCTGTCAATATGGCTGGTTATACAGCCTTAAATCTTATGGAAGGCCTTAGTGAATCGGTGCAATGGCATGAATTAGAAGACAAGCAAGCAGAAGGATATTTATTGCTGGATGTTCGAAATGAAGGTGAATTGAAATCAAACGGCCGTTTAAAAGGAGCAGTCAATATTCCTTTAGATAGTTTGCGAGACCGCATGGCAGAGTTGCCAAAAGATCAACCAATTATTGTGAGCTGTCACAGTGGTCTGCGCAGCTATATAGCGGAAAGAATGCTAAAACAAAATGGTTATAAAGCCAAAAATTTAGATGGAGCATTTGCTCTTTACTCAACAGTAAAACCAGAAAAGGTGGTAAAATAATGTACAATACAATATCAATGCCAGAATTTGAACAAAAATGGAAAAAAGAGAAACTTCCTTTAGTAGACGTTAGAGAAATGAACGAATGGGAAAATGGTCACCTGGACGGAGCAATCCATGTTCCTTTAAGTAATCTTTCAGCTGAAAAAAATAAATTGGATAAAAGTCAAGAGTATTATGTAATGTGTCACTCCGGTGCGCGTTCTTCAATGGCTTGTCAACAATTAGCACAAGAAGGATACAAAGTGATAAATGTAATGGGAGGAATTTCTGCTTGGAGAGGAGAAATCGTTTAATGGAATACGATAAAAAAATTGTGAACCGTTTGAAACGTTCTGATGGTCAGTTGCATGGGGTTTTGAATATGATGGAAGAAGGAAAAGACTGCGCGGATATTGTTACTCAATTATCAGCGGTGCGCTCCAGTATTGATCGTGCGATTAGTTTAATTGTTGCTGAAAATTTAGTAGAATGCGTACAGGATAATATCAAAAATGGTAGTACTGGAGAAGAAAGCGTTGAACAAGCAATTCAGTTATTAATGAAAAGCCGTTAAATTAAAAGAGTTATAGCTTGGATTATTTAGTTCGCCAGTTGAGTGTCAACGTATCGAAACAGAGTTTTTTATTAAGGTAATTTAGTGAAGAACATTACAGGCGATGATTGTTCAGTTTATCCAAGATGAGAAGGTTGCTGCGTTGGGGGACTCCAGAAGAGCCGGTAGATCCAGTGGCCCCTGAAGAGCCAGTTTAACTTCAGAAGTAAATAAGGCATTAAATTTAAGCCCAATACTAACCTGATAAAAACAATTATTACTCTCTTTCCAATTAGGTAATATGGAAAGAGAGTTTTTTGATTTATCCGAAGACTAGAACATTGAGGAATAAAAAAGTAAGATAGTGCACTTATGTCGATGAGGGGTGTACTCAAAATAGACACATGTAAGATGTTGTATTTTCCCCTTTTGTAATGTAGTCTATAAGTGTCGACTAAATGT
>NZ_JARBEA010000098.1 GCF_028863945.1 Jeotgalibaca caeni
AACGGAAAAATTCATTTGTCTCTTTGTGTTTTTCACAAAAGGGCCAAAGGCCCATCAACACTTAATATTCTAGAGCCAGATATTTGAAAAGGCTGAATCTTGAAAAAGGTTCAGTCTTTTCTTTACGTTTCTGTTAAAGTGTTTGATTGCTACTTTTTTATTTTCTTTCATTCAGCTATACTAGTGTGTAATGATGAAATATAGGAAAGAGGCACTAATAATTATATGAGCGAAATGAAAAGAAGTGACCTACTAAAGAAGAAGCGTAAAAAAAGATATATCTTTTACGGAGCAATGGGAGTATTTTTAGTTTTGTATACATTGTTTTGGAAGACCTTCATGGATGTGAATAATACTGCAAATAATATTTTTAATAGTATCAATACTGAAAATAAACGAGAATCCCAAGTAGTCATTGAAGCGACACAGCCTATTTCCTTTGCATTTCTAGGCGTTGATAATGGAACAATTGATCGTCAAGACCAACCGGGTCGATCAGATGCCATTCTGATTGGTACGGTAAATCCCAAAACAAGAACAACTACGTTAGTCAGTATTCCAAGGGATACATATGCTTTAATGGATGGTTACGAAACCTATGACGGCTCTCTTTTCTATGATAAATTGACACATGCTTATGCTTTTGGAGAAGCTGAAATGGCAATTAATTCGATTCAAGAGCTAGTGAATGTTCCCATTGATTATTATGTAGAAGTGAACATGACTGGATTGATTAATATTGTAGATGCCTTAGGTGGGATTGAAGTTACAAGCCCTCTAACTTTTGATTATCAAGGGAATTATTTTACACAAGGCGAGACACGAATCCTTGATGGAAAAGAAGCGCTAGCTTTTTCTCGTATGCGTAAGACTGATCCTGATGGAGATTTTGGAAGACAAAAGAGAGAGAAAATTGTAATTAAAGCGATATTAGATAAAGCTCTGAGCTTAGGGACGATTCGTAATTATCAAGATATTTTAGAGACGCTGGAAGACAATGTTCGAACGAATTTAACTTTCAAGGATATGACAGATATGTATTCCGCTTACGGTAAATCATTAGAGAACTTTAAGCAAGATAGTTTGACAGGAGAAGAACTCTGGCTTGATGAAATCTATTATTTTTATGTACATCCTGAAGAACGATTGGAATTATCCAATAAATTACGTAAAGAATTGGAACTAGACCCTATTGAAATGGAAGATTTACACTTATCCGACACAGATTACTATAATTTAGAATATGCTGTTTATGAAGATGATTATGTCGAAGAAGAATACGTAGACGATAGCTACTAAGAGAGGGGTATATAATGTCAGAGAGAAGATCACGCTCACGTAAGAAGAAAAGAAGAGGGTTAAAGATTTTTCTTTTTCTAGTCCTTGTTTTATTTGTAGGGGCTGGAGCATATGTACTAAATGTGGTTCGCCATGTTGATAAAGCAACCGATGAAGTATATGAATCCGTTGAAGGTGTTGATCCGATTCGTGGCAGCGCAGTGACCTTAGACAACGAAGAACCAATTTCAATTTTGTTGTTAGGTGTTGATACTGGAGACTTAGGGCGTGTGGAACAAGGCCGTTCAGACTCGATGATGGTGGCTACGATTAACCCGAATACAGGGAAGGCAGTTTTAATAAGTATTCCTCGTGATACGTACACCGAAATAGTGGGATACGGAACGATGGACAAAATTAATCATGCGTATGCCTTTGGCGGCACCGCTATGGCAATTAATAGTGTTCAAAACCTTTTGAATATTCCAATTGACTATTATGTAACAGTGAATATGGCAGGAATTAAAGAAATTGTAGATTCAGTTGGTGGAATTGATATTGTTAGTCCTTTAACTTTTAACCAAGAAGGTTATCAATTCAATCAAGGTGAAACTGTGCATCTAGATGGTGATCGTGCATTAGCTTTCGCTCGTATGAGATACGAAGATCCTGCTGGAGATACGGGCCGTCAAGCGCGTCAAAGACTCGTAATTGAAGGTGTGATTAACAAAGTCATCAGTCCTTCTACCTTGTTAAACTACACAGAAATTTTGGGTTCACTGTCAAATAACGTACAAACGAATTTCCAAACTTCTGATTACCTGCAATTACAAAGCAACAAATATCTAAGTGCAGCAAGAAATTTAGTTTCTGAACAAATTGGAGGTTCTGGAGGCACGCTTGAAGATGGGATCTACTATCACTTTATTCCAGAAGAAGAATTAATGCGTGTCCAATCTTTATTACGTTCAGAACTTGAATTAGACTAGGGGGAAATGGCATGGCAGTATTAGTAACAGGTGGAGCTGGTTATATCGGCAGTCATACAGTGGTGGAACTTCTAAGAGAAAATAATGAAGTAGTCATTGTAGATAACTTTTCAAATAGTAAGCCTGAAGTATTGAATCGTCTACACAAAATTACGGGGAAAGAAGTTCCCTTTTACGAAGCAGACTTGCTTGATAAGGCAGCTTTAACTGAAATTTTTTCGAAAGAATCAATTGATTCTGTCATTCATTTTGCCGGATACAAAGCAGTAGGCGAATCGGTAGAAAAGCCGGTTGAATACTACCATAACAATATTACGGGCACATTGATTCTTCTAGAAGTAATGAAAGAACATGGCGTGAAAAATATTGTGTTCAGTTCCTCAGCAACGGTTTATGGAATGAATAATCCTTCACCGCTAACGGAAGACATGCCGACGAGCGCAACTAATCCATATGGATACACGAAAGTGATGATTGAGCAAATCTTGCGCGATGTACACGTTTCAGACAACGAATGGAATATTGCCTTGCTTCGTTACTTTAATCCGATTGGCGCACATAAATCAGGCTTGATTGGGGAAGATCCAACTGGGATTCCAAACAACTTGATGCCATACATTACACAAGTAGCGGTTAGAAAGCGTGACGAACTAAGTGTCTTCGGCAATGATTATGATACACCAGATGGTACTGGAGTGAGAGATTATATCCATGTCGTTGATTTAGCAAAAGGCCATTTGAAGGCTCTGAAGAGTTTTGCCGAGTACAAGGGTGTAGGAACGTATAACCTTGGAACGGGGATTGGCTACAGTGTATTGGACTTAGTAAATAACTTCCAACAAGCAAACGATGTGAAAATTCCATATCGAATCGTTGAACGTAGACCAGGAGATGTCGCAACATGCTATGCAGATGCGACGCTAGCGAAAGAAATCCTTGGTTGGACAGCAGAAAAAAATCTAGAAGATATGTGCCGAGATTCTTGGAATTGGCAAAAAAACAATCCAAACGGATATAGCGAATAGAAAAATGCCAAGGCAGCCTGCCTTGGCATTTTTTGTTTGCTTGAAGCTACCGTTACAAGATTAATAATCTTGTAACGGTAGTGGTCTAATTATTTGTGCAAGCGTCATGAGAAGTACAATCTCGTGACGGAAGCAGGAAAAGATAGATCCCTTCCGTTACAAGAATCGTCATCTCGTAACGGAAGCTTTACTTTATCGATAGTAAGAAGCACAACTTTTCTGGATACGCTCATATTTTTTCTTCAGGGTTGTTCGAATGATGCGCTTAGATACTTGTTTTCCACAAAAATCGTATAACATGGAAACAGTAAGCAGTTTATTTGGAAAAAGAATAGAAAAATCCTCAACAGCTTCTTGATGATTACGGCATCGAAAATGTACCATCTCTGCAATAATTTTTACCAGGCTCGGCAAAGAAATGTACCAGTAAGTGCA
>NZ_JARBEA010000099.1 GCF_028863945.1 Jeotgalibaca caeni
GTGCAGGGATACAGATAGAATAATAGCGCCACAATACGCTTTTAGTGAATATTTAGGAAAACTATGAATTATTCAGGTGATTTCAAACTTTGAACTTTAGAGGATTTACAATAGAAGGGTCGTAATTTTTAGAAGGAAATCTGCATTAATGCATAAATGCGACTCCAATAATATAGAAAAACAAGAGAGAATGTGCTACACTTCATTCAAACGAACATTTGAATGAAAGGGGTGTAAAGATGAAAAATATAGATTTGGACGTTTGTAAAACGACGATTATTCATGCAGAAAAAGTTGACCAGGTTCAAAAAGAACTGAAAGATAAAGATTTTGCGGATTTATTAGTACTGAGCAAGTGTCTAGGGGATTCTTCAAGGATAAAGATTTTATATGCACTCGCTACTTATAAAGAGATGTGCGTATGCGATTTAGCCGCAATCATTAATGCCAGTATGGCGTCAACTTCTCACCACTTGAGCTTCTTGAAGAAAAACGGTGTCACAGTATCGTATCAAGAAGGGAAGATGGTTTACTATTCGCTGGCCAACGAAGAAATAGTGACTTTTATTCGCTCGGTCTTAAGAGTGGGAGAAGACTTGCAACTTATATCTTAGATTGGAGCGTACCTATGTTACAAACAATTATATCTGCCCTTGCGGTTTATGTTTCTACCAGTATTGATTATCTCCTGATCCTCATGATTATCTTCTCTCAAAGCAGCACGAAGGGGAAGATGAAGGGAATCGTTGGGGGACAATACCTGGGAACGGGAATGCTCGTTGCGTTCAGTTTATTTGCAGCTTATGTTTTAAACCTCATTCCTGAAGACTGGATTATTGGTTTGTTGGGATTGATTCCACTGTACTTAGGAATTCGGATTGCTTTCAAGGGAGAGCAGGATGAAGATGAAGAGGAAGTGCTTGAAAAAATGGAAGCAGGAGGGAGAAACCGATTATTTTGGACGGTAGCCCTGATTACCGTGGCTTCCGGTGGTGACAATCTAGGTATTTATATCCCTTACTTTACATCACTAGCTGGAATTGAAATTGGTGTAGCGTTAATTGTTTTCGCCATCTCTGTGGCGATCCTTTGCTATATCAGTTACAGATTATCAAAAATTACCTTGATATCAGAAACAATCGAGAAGTATCAGCGGGTGATAGTCTCGCTGGTTTTTATTGGATTAGGAATTTATATTATGATGGAAAATGGCACCATTCAAACCCTGTTGGGATTATAGAGAAAGCCATTCAAACTAATATTCAATAAGGAGAGACGCAATGGACGAGAACAAGAAACAACACGAATGGATCCTCGATGGGATCGATTGCGCTAATTGTGCTAATAAAGTAGAAAGAGGCGTTGCGAAGGTGGCAGGTGTGGCCAACAGCAACGTGAACTACATGACCCAAACCTTGCGCTTCGAGGTGACTGGGGAAAGGGAAGACCAAATCCTCTCCCAAGTGAAACAGAAAGTGAATAAGCTGGAGCCCGACGTGATCCTGAAAAACAAGGCCGACGGGCGCCTAATCAAGCTGGATACCCCCGCACACAAGGCTACCCAGCCAAAAGAGGACGAAAAACACTACGAATGGATCCTCGACGGGATCGACTGCGCCAACTGTGCGAGCAAGGTCGAAAGAGGCGTGGCTCAGGTAGCAGGTGTGGCCAACAGCAATGTGAACTTCATGACGCAGACCTTGAGCTTTGAAGTGACGAATGAGAAGAAAGACCAAATCCTCTCCCAAGTGAAACAGAAAGTGAACACGTTGGAGCCAGATGTTGTCCTGAAGAACAAGGCCGACGGTACATTGATTGCAATGAGCACGAAGACAGCCGAGGCGGAATCAGCAGCTGCTGAAGCGGTAGAGCAGGATAATAGGGAAGACGGGGAAAAAAATGAACTGAGGACAGCCATCATCCGCTTGGTGCTTGGTTTTTCCTTCATGCTGGCCGGGATCTTCCTGTCACTGGAAGGATGGTTTTGAAACGACAAGGGATCATGTCAAGGGAATTCTGTTAAAAACACTTCGAGAAGAGGGGTTTGAAAATATCCGTGAGACAGATCAGTTTAATGCAATAGTAGGAACTCTCCATGGATTCCTCTACTGCTTCTTCACTAGCTGCTTCCGTGCTTTCAGCGGGAGTGGATTCCGTTTCCGGATCTTCCTCTATGCTTTCAACGGATTCAATGGACTCCGCCGATTCCTCTGTGGATTCCTCCACTGCAGGTGCTTGGCTTTCCTCAGCCGGTACTTCCTCGCTGGATTCAACGGATTCAGCCGCTTCTTGCGACCCGGCCTCCTCGGAAGGGACCTTTGGTTCAGGAGCCGAAGACTCTTGCATAGCGCCTTCTGGTGGGGTGTTATCCACCTCTTCCGCAAATAACGGTGTAGCCGTTCCCACCGATGCTAACTGAAGTACTACCAATGTGCTAAGGCTTACCTTTTTCAACAATTCCCTTTTCAATCTCCACTTCTCCTCTACTGACAAAAAATAATATCATGATAAGTATAGACGAAATGATGGCGGTTTAGTCAATAATGTTAAACTTATAACAAATCTGTAACATACCCTTAACAGAAAAAACATTCCCCTCAAGTAACAGGCATTTATAAGGATGGATTTTAGAATTGCTTTAAGAGAAAGGATTTGAAAATATACAAGAAGTAGGCGAATAATGTTCCGACGAGGAACTATACTTCCTCGTGCCTGTCGTCTACAATGAATAGTGCTTGTATCACTGATAAAGAGAGGTTGCGAAATGATTTTATACTACCTACTGGCAGCTGCTTTGATTGCCATAGATCAACTGGTGAAGTGGGGAATCGTCCAAAACTTCGCCTTGTACGATGAGCTGGAAGTTATCCCAGATATTTTTTCCCTGTACTACATCCAGAACCGCGGGGCCGCCTGGGGGATTTTGCAAGGGAGGATGGGCCTTTTCTTCATCATCACCGTCCTGGTGGTGGGATATCTGGTCTACACCTTCCATAACCTGCCGCAGAAGAGCATTTTGGCCGGTATCAGCTTCTCCTTCATCCTGGCGGGGGCTTTGGGCAACTTCATTGACCGCATGTGCCTCGGCTATGTGGTGGATATGCTCCGATTCGATTTCATTGATTTCCCGATATTCAACGTGGCAGATGTTTTCCTCACCATCGGAGTGGGTACCATGATCGTCTACCTCCTCTTTTTCGAAAAAGAAGAGGGAACTACGTCCAAAAGGGATTAGGAAGGGGCGAAAAGGAAATGAACTGCCGGGTTGCTGGATAGGCAGGCAAAAATGGCTAAGCTAGCCTCCAAGCCAAGGATAACTAAAGAGAGCTCAGGCAGTTTATCTCAGAAGCTGATTCCGGTATTCCACCGGAATCAGCTTCTTTAGCTTCCATTGTGGGTACAAAAAACTTTATGAACGCTCCGCGTTCTATGCCATGACGGAAAATCACGTGCAGGAGTATAATAGGGATGGCAATACA